>NZ_JBHVFU010000022.1:0-129336 GCF_042801455.1 Streptomyces sp. NPDC057565
CGTGACGCCATGGCGTCGGCCGGTAAGACCCTGGTCGAGCTGTTCGGTCTGGCCCGCGAGCTCAACATCGACGCCGAGGGCATCGACATGGGCCCCTCCCCGACGGACGCCGCGCTCGCTGCCGATCTGGCGCTGCCGATCGAGGAGCTGGAGCTCACGGTCCGCTCGTACAACTGCCTCAAGCGTGAGGGCATCCACTCCGTGGGTGAGCTCGTGGCGCGCTCCGAGGCCGACCTGCTCGACATCCGCAACTTCGGTGCGAAGTCGATCGACGAGGTCAAGGCGAAGCTGGCCGGTATGGGCCTGGCGCTCAAGGACAGCCCGCCCGGATTCGACCCGACCGCTGCCGCCGACGCCTTCGGCGCCGACGACGACGCGGACGCGGGCTTCGTCGAGACCGAGCAGTACTAGTACGCCTCCGGACGGGGCGCCTGGGTTTCCGGGCGCCCCGGACCGGGTGAGGGCTTTGTCCTCAATCGCCGGACGGGCTCGATTTCGGCCGATGACTGATCTCATCGGCCGGGATGGTGTCCGGATGGCCCATGGACTTCCGTGGAGCGGCCGCTTCACGGGAACTGACACCGGTACCTGATACGGCCGGTGCAGCACACAAGGAGAAACACCATGCCGCGTCCCGCAAAGGGTGCCCGTCTGGGCGGCAGCGCCGCGCACGAGCGTCTGCTTCTCGCGAACCTCGCGAAGTCGCTGTTCGAGCACGGCCGCATCACGACGACCGAGGCCAAGGCCCGCCGCCTGCGTCCGGTCGCCGAGCGTCTGATCACCAAGGCGAAGAAGGGCGACATCCACAACCGTCGCCTCGTTCTGCAGACGATCACGGACAAGAGCATCGTGCACACGCTCTTCACCGAGATCGCCCCGCGCTACGAGAACCGCCCCGGTGGTTACACGCGCATCACCAAGATCGGCAACCGTCGTGGCGACAACGCCCCGATGGCCGTCATCGAGCTGGTCGAGGCGCTGACCGTGGCGCAGCAGGCCACCGGTGAGGCCGAGGCCGCGACGAAGCGTGCGGTCAAGGAGGACGCCCTCAAGAAGGACGAGTCCGCCGAGGTCGTCGAGGACGCCAAGCCGGCCGAGGCCGACGCGGAGTCCAAGGACGCCTGAGCGTTCTGAGACCACTGGACGGGCCCGCATCACCCTTCGGGGCGGTGCGGGCCCGTTCCGTATGTTCAGGCTTGAGAGGATCGTTGGGTGAGTGACGAAGTAGAGCCCGGTTTCGTACGGGTGCGGCTGGACCTGGCCTACGACGGCAAGGACTTCTCCGGCTGGGCGAAGCAGACGGCGCGGCGCACGGTGCAGGGGGAGATCGAGGACGCGCTCCGTACCGTGACGCGGTCCGAGCGGACGTACGACCTGACGGTCGCCGGGCGCACCGACGCCGGGGTGCACGCCCGCGGTCAGGTCGCGCACGTCGATCTGCCGGACGGGGTGTGGGCCGAGCACGGGGCGCTGCTGCTGCGTCGGATGGCCGGCCGGATGGCCCCCGACGTACGGATCTGGCGGGTGGCCGAGGCTCCGGCGGGGTTCAACGCGCGTTTCTCGGCGCTGTGGCGCCGGTACGCCTACCGGATCTCGGATCGGCCCGGTGGCGCGGATCCCCTGATCCGAGGTCATGTGCTCTGGCACGACCGGCCGTTGGACGTGGACGCGATGAACGCGGCTGCGGCCAGGATGCTCGGCGAGCGCGACTTCGCCGCGTACTGCAGGAAGCGCGAGGGTGCGACGACCATCCGTACGTTGCAGAAGCTGAGTTGGGTACGGGACGAGGCGTCCGGTGTCATCACGGGGACCGTGCAGGCCGATGCCTTCTGCCACAACATGGTGCGCGCGCTGGTCGGCGCCATGCTGTTCGTGGGCGACGGACGCCGCCCCGACCCGTGGCCGGCCCAGGTGCTGGCGGCGGGGGTGCGGGACCCGGGGGTGCACGTGGTGCGGCCGCACGGGCTGACGCTGGAGGAAGTCGCCTACCCGGTCGACGAGCTGCTCGCCGCGCGCAACAAGGAGGCGCGCAACATGCGGACGCTGCCGGGGAGCGGTTGCTGCTGAGGAGCGGCCGGCTCAAAGCCGTGTTCTCGACGGACGGGCCGCGGGTGTCGCCTGCGCCCGCCGCTGCCGCCACGCCCCCGTCAGCTGTGCCGCCATCGCCGGCGCCGCGAGGGCCGACAGCGTCGAGAGTCCCAGCGTTCCGCGCGCAGGAGCATCAGGGACAGGTGGTTGCGGAATCCGGCCGCCTCCCGGCTGCCCACGTGCTCCGACGTCTCGTGCGCCGACGGCTCGACGCACGTGGCCGAAGCGCTCATTCCTCGCCCGTGCGCCACTGCTTCGTCGGCCGCCCCGCTTCGTCCCACCGGCGATCCACCAGCATGGTCAGCCCGTCCTCGGCGAAGATCCGCTCGACGGCGAGCGTGCCGTTCGGGTGCCACTCCCTGGACACTCCGACAGGGCGCCCTGTGCGGGCTGGCGCCTCGGATCGCAGTGCGTCGTCCCTGTACCACTCGCGGCTGGGGCCGTGCTGCACCCCGTCGACGTAGGAATCGAGGCTGACAACGACACCCCCCAGGCGTTCTTCGACCTCACCCGTGAAGGGTTCACAACTGCTGGGCATGCAAGCTGCTTTGGCGCAGGTAGCCACGATTGAGTGAACGGCGTGACGATCTGCGGGTATGCCTGGCGGGGCGTGCGTAACGTTCTCGGTGCGATCTGGGACGCCGGGTGTGGCGTCAGCAGTCGGGGCCCCCGCGCCACCAGCGCGATGGTTCGGGGCCTCCCCGTCGCCTCTGGCCACACCCATATGGCCAGGTCGTGAGGGATTCCGCCCGCCTGGGACGGACCGCATACGGGATATGCGTCGCCGACCGGGAGGCGAAAGCGGAGGACCAGTGCGCCCAAGACCATTCGGGGCGTGCCGGTGAGCCAGGACTCACTCCTGCTCACTGCCCAGGAACGGTGCGCCCCGGTACAGCAGGCACTGCGCCCCGTCCATGTCGGCCTCGGGGTCGTCGATGTCGATGCGTGTGACGTCGGTCATCGGACGGCCCGTCGGTCGGGGGACGAGAGGCAGTCGTTCACCGCTCCTGTGGCGGGCGTGCGACACCCTCCGGGCCGGGTCAGCCGACGGGTGCGGTCGCCGCCGCCGAGGCCTGGACCTCGCCGCGGTGGCGGATCTGACGGAACGTGAAGTTCGTCAGGTCGTCGCCGACCGCGAAGACGTTCTTGTCGGCCTTGGTGACGTTCTTGCCGTTCGTGAAGCCCCCGACGGTGAAGTAGGCGTAGCGGCCGTACGAGTTGGCGGTGCGGCGGCAGATGGAACCGCCGCGGCAGAACGTCGGCACGCCCGCGCCGCTCAGCGACGCCAGACCGCCGGACGCCTGCTGCGCCGCCTTCTTGGCCTGCGCCTCCGTCTCGAAGACCGCGACGCCGACGGTGACGGCGACCCCCGCCCTGCTGTACGTGGCGCGGATGACCTGGTCGCAGCCGTTGTTCGTGAGGATCGAGCCGAGCGCGCCCTGGGTGGTCGCGGCGCAGTTCGTCGTGCGGTGCGTGGCGCCCTTGGCGTAGACGCGGTCGCCCATCGTCAGCTTCTTGCCCGGGTAGAACGAGTCGATGGAGATCGGAGCCCTGTCCTTCTTCACATCGGATATGTAGTCCTTCGGGTCCGGCGGGGGCGGAGGGGCCACCGTGGAGAAGGACGGCTCGGGCTCCGCCGAGTCGGTCGGCAGATCGGCGGGTCCCGGCAACTGGCTCGCGTTCTTGCCCGAGCCGGTGGAGCCGTTGTTGTTGGTCGAGATGACCGCTGTGGCGACGATCGCCCCGATCGCGGCGGTGGCGAGCGCGCCGCCGCCGATCATCAGCCACTTCTTGCGACGGCTCCGCGCGGCGGATTCATCGGCCAGCGCTGCCCAGTCCGGAGTGTGATTTCCTCCGGGCCCCCAGGAGGGCCCCCCTTGCCCAAAGCTCATGCGGCGAATCCTAGAGGAGGCGTAAACCAGTTGGGCCAGGGCTTCGCGGGCCGTGACAATGCTGTGCATGGGACATCTTGAAGCAGGCCATCTCGAGTACTACCTACCGGACGGGCGGGTGCTGCTCGGTGATGCTTCGTTCCGGGTCGCGGACGGGGCCGTCGTCGCCCTCGTGGGGGCGAACGGCGCCGGGAAGACGACGCTGCTGCGGCTGCTGTCCGGGGAGATCCAGCCGCACGGCGGCACGGTGTCGGTGAGCGGCGGACTCGGGGTGATGCCGCAGTTCGTGGGCTCGGTGCGGGACGACCGTACGGTCCGGGACCTCCTCGTCTCCGTCGCCCAGCCGCGTATCCGGGAGGCGGCGCAGGCCGTCGACAAGGCCGAGGAGCTGATCCTCACCGTCGACGACGAGGCCGCCCAGATGACGTACGCGCAGGCCCTCAGCGACTGGGCGGAGGCCCGCGGGTACGAGGCCGAGACCGTCTGGGACATGTGCACCATGGCTGCGCTCGGTGTCCCGTACGAGAAGGCGCAGTGGCGCGAGGTCCGCACGCTCAGTGGTGGTGAGCAGAAGCGGCTCGTGCTCGAGGCGCTGCTGCGCGGGCCCGACGAGGTGCTGCTGCTCGACGAGCCGGACAACTATCTCGACGTCCCCGGCAAGCGATGGCTGGAGGGGAAGCTCAAGGAGACACGGAAGACGGTGCTCTTCGTCTCGCACGACCGGGAGCTGCTGTCCCGGGCCGCCGAGAAGATCGTGAGCGTGGAGCCCAGCCCGGCGGGCAGCGATGTGTGGGTGCACGGCGCCGGCTTCGATACGTACCACCAGGCCAGGAAGGACCGGTTCGCCCGGTTCGAGGAGCTGCTGCGACGCTGGGAGGAGGAGCACGCCCGGCTGAAGGCGCTGGTCCACCGGCTGCGGCAGCAGGCGGCGATCAGCCCCGACATGGCGTCGCGCTACCGGGCGATGCAGACCCGCTTCAAGAAGTTCGAGGACGCGGGACCGCCGCCGGAGCCGCCGCGCGAGCAGGACATCAAGATGCGGCTGCGCGGCGGCCGGACCGGGGTGCGGGCGGTGACCTGCAAGGGGCTGGAGCTGACCGGGCTGATGAAGCCGTTCGACCTGGAGATCTACTACGGCGAACGGGTGGCCGTCCTCGGCTCGAACGGCTCGGGCAAGTCGCACTTCCTGCGGCTGCTGGCCGGGGAACCGGTCGCGCACACGGGGGAGTGGAAGCTCGGTGCGCGGGTCGTGCCCGGGCATTTCGCGCAGACGCACGCCCATCCGGAGCTGATGGGGCACACGCTCGTCGAGATCCTGTGGACGGAGCACGCGAAGGACCGGGGCGGGGCGATGTCCGTACTGCGCCGGTACGAACTGGAGCGGCAGGGCGACCAGCCCTTCGAGAAGCTGTCCGGCGGGCAGCAGGCACGCTTCCAGATCCTGCTGCTGGAGCTGGCGGGAACCACGGCGCTGCTGCTGGACGAGCCGACGGACAACCTGGACCTGGAGTCGGCGGAGGCGCTGCAGGACGGGCTCGAGGCGTACGACGGGACCGTGATGGCCGTCACGCACGACCGGTGGTTCGCGAAGTCCTTCGACCGGTACCTGGTGTTCGGGTCGGACGGGGTGGTGCGGGAGACGGCGGAGCCGGTGTGGGACGAGCGGCGGGTGGAGCGGGAGCGGTAGGGCCGGCGCGTTTTGACCCGTCCCGGGCGGGGCGGGTACTGTCGGGGGTTGTTATACGTATCGGCTTCGTCGTTCTCACGCGAAGAGCCCTTACGTAGGTTCTCTGGAGCAGTTACCAGTGGCTCGCATACGGGCAGCGTTCCCGGCATTGTGAGCCCCAGCTGCATGATCGCTTCAGGGGTGCCATGTGTCTGGACCTCATCCACTGAAGAAGCGAAGGCTACGAAGTGCGTACGTACAGCCCCAAGCCCGGCGATGTGACGCGCCAGTGGCACATCATTGACGCGCAGGACATCGTCCTGGGTCGTCTGGCCACCACGGCTGCGAACCTCCTCCGAGGCAAGCACAAGGCGATTTACGCCCCCCACATGGACATGGGCGACTTCGTCATCATCATCAACGCCGAGAAGGTTCACCTCTCCGGCAACAAGAAGACCCAGAAGATGGCGTACCGCCACTCCGGGTTCCCGGGTGGTCTGCGCTCCGTGCGTTACGACGAGCTCCTCTCCAAGAACCCGGAGAAGGCTGTCGAGAAGGCCATCAAGGGCATGATTCCCAAGAACTCCCTGGGCCGTCAGATGCTCTCGAAGCTCAAGGTCTACGCGGGCGACCAGCACCCGCACGCTGCGCAGCAGCCGGTCCCGTTCGAGATCACCCAGGTCGCGCAGTAGTTCCGGCCTCCCCCTAAGACATAAAGAAAGATCTGAGGAGAATCGTGGCCGAGACCACTGTTGAGAACCCCATCGAGGGCACCGAGGGCGAAGAGGTCTTCGCCGAGGTGACCACCTTCGAGTCCGAGGTTCCCGTCGAGGGCGAGTACACCAGCGAGTCGCTGGCGTCCCGCTTCGGCGAGCCGCAGCCTGCCGCCGGCCTTGGCCGTCGCAAGAACGCCATTGCCCGCGTCCGGATCGTTCCGGGCACCGGCAAGTGGAAGATCAACGGTCGCACCCTTGAGGACTACTTCCCCAACAAGGTGCACCAGCAGGAAGTCAACGAGCCCTTCAAGGTGCTCGAGCTCGACAACCGCTACGACGTCATCGCCCGTATCTCGGGTGGCGGCGTCTCGGGTCAGGCCGGTGCCCTGCGCCTCGGTGTCGCCCGTGCGCTGAACGAGGCGGACGTGGACAACAACCGCGCCCCGCTGAAGAAGGCCGGCTTCCTCTCCCGCGACGACCGTGCGGTCGAGCGCAAGAAGGCCGGTCTCAAGAAGGCCCGTAAGGCCCCGCAGTACAGCAAGCGCTAATCCGCCTGCTCACCTGCTTTACACGTTCGCCCCGGAGGCACTCCCTGTGCCCCCGGGGCGTTCGTCTATTGGCCCCCTGGGGCGTATAACGGCATCAGACGTTCATAGGCCCGCCGTGGCTCGGCATGGCTCTTTATGTTCCCTTGCGTCGTTCTGGGTCATGCCTGTCATGACTCGTTTTGTTTTTTGCAGTTCGGTTTCGGAGCATCTTCGGAGGACACCAGTGGGACGACTCTTCGGCACGGACGGTGTGCGCGGCGTCGCCAATGCGGATCTGACGGCCGAGCTCGCGCTCGGTCTGTCGGTCGCTGCGGCGCATGTGCTCGCCGAGACGGGCACCCTTGAGGGGCATCGGCCGACCGCAGTGGTGGGCCGTGACCCCCGCGCGTCCGGAGAGTTCCTGGAGGCCGCCGTGGTGGCCGGTCTGGCGAGCGCGGGCGTGGACGTCCTGCGCGTCGGTGTGCTGCCCACCCCCGCGGTGGCGTACCTCACCGGCGCGCTGGGCGCCGACCTCGGCGTGATGCTCTCCGCCAGTCACAACGCCATGCCGGACAACGGTGTCAAGTTCTTCGCCCGCGGTGGTCACAAGCTCGCCGACGAGCTGGAGGACCGGATCGAGACGCTCTACGAGCAGCACCGCACCGGTGAGCCGTGGGCGCGTCCGACCGGTGCCGGTGTGGGACGGGTCACGGATTACACCGAAGGCTTCGACCGGTACGTGGCCCACCTCGTCGCGGTCCTGCCGAACCGGCTCGACGGGCTGAAGGTCGTCCTCGACGAGGCGCACGGCGCGGCCGCCCGGGTCTCGCCCGAGGCGTTCGCCCGGGCCGGCGCCGAGGTCGTCACCATCGGGGCCGATCCGAACGGCCTGAACATCAACGAGGGCTGCGGCTCCACCCACCTGGAGCTGCTGAAGACCGCTGTCGTCGAGCACGGCGCCGACCTCGGTATCGCGCACGACGGCGACGCCGACCGCTGCCTCGCCGTGGACGCCTCGGGCGAGGAGGTCGACGGCGACCAGATCCTGGCCGTGCTGGCCCTCGCCATGCGCGAGGCCGGGCAGCTGCGCAAGGACACCGTGGTCGGCACGGTCATGTCCAACCTCGGCTTCAAGATCGCCATGGAGCGGGAGGGCATCCACCTCGTCCAGACCGCCGTCGGTGACCGATACGTCCTGGAGTCGATGAAGGCGCAGGGCTACGCGCTGGGCGGCGAGCAGTCCGGCCATGTCATCGTCCTCGACCACGCCACGACCGGTGACGGCACACTGACCGGCCTGATGCTGGCGGCCCGGGTCGTCGCCACCGGCCGTACGCTCGCCGACCTGGCCGGTGTCATGCAGCGGCTCCCGCAGATCCTGGTCAATGTCCGGGACGTCGACAAGTCCCGGGTCGACACCTCTCCGGAGCTGGCCGCTGCGGTCGAGGAGGCCGAGCGCGAGCTGGGCGACACCGGGCGCGTACTGCTGCGCCAGTCGGGCACCGAGCCGCTGGTGCGGGTCATGGTCGAGGCGGCCGACATCGAGCAGGCGCGGTCGGTGGCCGGGCGGCTGGCCGACGCGGTGAAGTCCGCCCTGGGGTGACCTTCGCCGTTCGAGGGTGAGGTGCCGCCCGGTGTTCCTCCTGGAGGGGCGCCGGGCGGCGTCGTGTGCGGCCACTGCCGGACGACAGCCGAAGGACCGTCGCCGGCCCCGGGCCATCGCGTCAGACAGCCCGGATCCGGCGGCGGTGCATCGCCCACAGCGCCTTCTGGACCAGCAGTGTCAGTGTGCCCGCGAGCACGATCCCGCCGAGGTTCGCCGCCAGCTGGCCCACCGAACCCCACGTCTGCGCGAGGTCCTGGTAGCTGAAGGCCACGGCCGCGTTGGCGGCCGCGGGCACCGTCGTCACCGAGATCGCGACGCCGATCAGCGCCCCCGACTTCGCCGAGGTGAGGGAGAGCGTGCCACCGATGCCCGCCAGGAACGCCACCACGAACGACATCCAGTCCGGCTGCCAGATGAACGCCGTGTTGGGCCGCTCCGCCTCGATCATCGCCCCCGTGAACAGCCCGAGGCCGTTCATCATCCAGGCGAACCCGGCCGTCAGCACCATCGCTACGGCGAACCCGCCGACCAGCGCCCACAGCGACCGCCACACCAGGCGCGGGACGCGCTGCACCAGCGCCGTGGAAATGCCGGCCAGCGGCCCGAACTCCGGGCCCACCGCCATCGCCCCCACGATCAGGATCGCGTTGTCCAGCATCACACCGCAGGCCGCGAGCATCGTGGCGATCGAGAGGAACGCCAGGTAGGTGACGCTGAACGTGGACTCCTCGTGGGTCGCGTCCGCCAGCTCCTCCCACAGCACCGCGTCCGCGCCCTCGCCCGGCGCCTCCTCCTCGGCCCGGTCGGCATGCGCGGAGAGCGTCAGGTCCGTTTCCTCGACGGTGATCGAGCCGGACTCGTCGATGCCGAGCTCGCGCAGTGATGTGATCAGCTCGTCGCCCGCCTCGCGCGCCACGTCGCACGTCACGACATCGCCCGCGGGGTCGAGGGCGACACCGGGCATGACCACCAGATGCGTGGTGCCGACGGTGTGCCGCACGAGGTGCACCACATCGTCCGTGCGGTCCTGAGGGACGATCAGGCGCAGATGCAGCACGCGGACACTCCCGGGGAGGCTCGGGGACTCAGAGTTTGCGCAGCGAGAGCCGCTGGACCTTGTGGTCCGGGCCCTTGCGCAGCACCAGAGTGGCACGGCCGCGTGTGGGTGCCACATTTTCCAGCAGATTGGGCTTGTTGATGGTCCGCCACATGGTGCGGGCGTACTCCATGGCCTCCTCCTCGGAGACCTGGGTGTACTTGCGGAAGTACGAGAACGGATTCTGGAAGGCCGTCTCGCGCAGCTTGCGGAAGCGGTTGAGGTACCAGGTCTCGATGTCCTCGGCCCGCGCGTCCACGTACACACTGAAGTCGAAGTAGTCGGCGAGCCCGACCCTGGTGCGGCCGTCCTTGCCGGGGAGCGCGGGCTGCAGCACGTTGAGGCCCTCGACGATCAGGATGTCGGGGCGGCGGACGGTGAGCCGCTCGCCCGGCACGATGTCGTAGATCAGGTGTGAGTAGACGGGCGCCGTCACCTCGTCCTTGCCGGCCTTGATGTCGGCGACGAAACGAGTCAGGGCCCGCCGGTCGTACGACTCGGGGAAACCCTTGCGCGACATCAGCCCGCGCGTCCTGAGCTCCTTCATCGGCAGCAGGAAACCGTCCGTGGTGACGAGCTCCACCCGGGGGTGCTCGGGCCAGCGGGCGAGCAGCGCCTGGAGGATACGGGCACTGGTGGACTTGCCGACGGCGACACTGCCGGCGACCCCGATGACGAACGGGGTGCCCCGCTGCGCGCCATGGCCGTTGCCCGCGTCCCCGAGGAAGGTGTTCAGGGCGCCGCGCAGGCCGGAGGTGGCCTGGACGTAGAGGTTGAGGAGGCGGGAGAGCGGCAGGTAGACGTCGCGTACCTCGTCGAGGTCGATGACGTCCCCGAGCCCGCGCAGCTGCTCCACCTCGTCGGCGGTCAGCGGCAGCGGCGTCTTGTCGCGCAGGGCGCTCCACTCGGCGCGCGACAGATCGACGTACGGCGTCGAAGCGTGCTCGGCACGTCGGTGGGTGCTCCGTGGCGGCGAAGTGATCACGGGTTCATTGTCGCGGGAGTTCTGACCCAGTGGGGGGTGGGGTCGGTCACGTGGAAGGGCTGCGGCCCGGTGTCCGCACCCCTGTAGCGGACACCGGGCCGTTTCGTACCACCCTGCGGTCAGGGCCTCTGGCCCTCGGCGTCGACGACGGCGGCCCTGATCCGCGCCTCGCTGGTGAGGACCTCCCCGGCCTTGTACGTCTCGGGCGGGACCTTCATCCCGGCGGGAGCCTTCATCTCGTAGTCCTCGGCGGCCACGAAGCGCATGCCCGCGTAGCTGTAGTCGCGGGGGTTGATGAGGATCTCGCGCTGCTCGTGCGAGCCGTCCTCCTTCCGTGTGATGGCAATGGCATCGCGCCCGGCGGCGTCCTTCACGAGATGGTCGGTGACCTTCACCCCCGGGACGGTGGCCAGCGCACGGTAGATCCGGGCGAGGGCGTCCGGGGCGATCGGGTACGCCTCGACCATCAGGCCCATGGCGCGGAAGCTGTGCTGGGCCTCGGCCTCGGGAGGGCTCTCGGCGGTGTGGCCCGTCGGATAGAACGAGCGGACCTTCGCCAGCAGACGCGCCGGGTCGTCGGGCAGCTCGTCGGCGGCCCGGTAGACCTGGCGGGCCGTGCGGTAGTCGCTGTCCTTGCCGTTCTCCGCCGCGGCGGAGTTGTCGTACGGAACCCAGGAGTCCGGGTCGTACGAGAGCCGCCCCACGCCGGCCGAGCCCGCCTTGGGCTCCCGCTGGGCGATCTTCGTCCGGGTGTAGATCCACTGGTCGTCGCGCGGCTCCGGCGCGGCCTGCTGCTTCGCCAGCTCGTCGGCGGCCCGGTTCAGTACCTCGGCCGGGCTGTCCAGGGTCAGGGGGGCCGCCGCGGTGGCCCCGTGGGTGGGACCGTCCGAGCCGATCTGCGTGGTCAGCAGAGCGGCCGCGGTGATCGCCGCCGCGGCGCCGATCGACGCGATCCGCCAGTCGGCACGCAGCCGGCGGGTGCTCCGGCCGCCCGCAAGGGAGTCCGTCAGCCGCTGCCGGCCGGGAGCGAGCGCGGCACGGTCGGGGACGGGAGCATCTGCGCGCAGCTCGCGCAGCTGGGTCATTTCGTCCATGACGGGCTCAGCTCCATGACGTCGGATGTGAACGCGGGGTCGGTGTGCAATGCCTCGCGGACCTTGCGACGGGCGCGGTTGAGGCGGGACCGCACGGTGCCGAGCGGGATGCCCAGCGCCTGTGCGACCTCCTCGTACCCGAGGTCCGCCCAGGCGACGAGCAGCAGCACATGGCGGTCGCCGGGGGAGAGCGCGGCGAGCGCTCCGGCCAGCGGCACCTGGGCGGCGATCCGGTCGTCGGAGCGGTCGCTCCAGGACGCGGCGACCGTGTCCTGTCCGGTACGGGCCAGGGCCCGCAGATTCCGCTCCTCGCTGCGCCGGTGCTTGCCGATGAGGTTGGCGGCGATGCCGTACAGCCAGGGCCGGGCGCCCCGGCGGGTGGTGTCGTAGCGGCGCCGGGACCGGAACGCGATGAGGAACGTCTCCGCCGTGATGTCGTCCGCCGCGCCCTCCCCGAGGCGGCGGGCGGCGTACCGGTGGATGTCGGGCGCGTGGCGGTCGTAGAGCCCGGCGAAGATCTCCGGCTGCTCCAGCGACTGGGCGACGATCTCGGCGTCGTCGGCTTCGGTGATGGGCCGTCCGGTCGGGGGTCCGGTCACAGGGGCTCCTGGGGCTCGGTCGGTGAGCGTGTCACCCCTTGTTCCCCGCAGGGCGCAGAAAGGTTCACGGGGCGCAGCGGCCGAGGGCGCAGGTCGCCGGGCGGCGCCCTCAGCCCCTGTACGAGGCCGGTATCAGCCGCGGCGGCCGATCCGCGCAGCAACCTCAGCACGGACCGGGTCCGGCTCTTCAGCCCGCCCCCTCCCGGCGAGGACGCCGGCCGGGGGATGGAGTCGGTGTCGCGTTCCGGCATCGGTACCACCGCGGTGGCCGGCACCCCCGCGTCGATCGACCTCAGCCGATCCTGCCGGCCGGGCGGGCGACCCGATGTCCGGAACTCGGCACGGAGGGCCTCGATCTCCTGGACGACACGGTGATCGTCCGGCGTCGGAGGGGGCGGCGAGGAGCCTGCTCCGACGCTACGACGCACGGAGGCTCGTAGCATCGGAGCGCACTCGTGGCGCCTTCGACCGGCTTCCTCAGACGCCGACCTTCGCCGCCAGCTCCCGTCGGGCCCGGGCCGCGGCGCCGACCGGTACCGCGTCGGCAGCCAGGGCTGCCCTGACCAGCCGGACCGGGTGGCCGCTGACCGGCGGGTCGGCGGCCAGTGACGCCAGGATGAGGGGTTCCAGCAGGGGCCAGGCGCGGCTGACCCCGCCGCCGACCACCACCGTGGTGATGTCCACGACGCCGGCCGTCATCACGATCGCCCGGGCGATCCCGGCACCGGCGGCCCGGTACACCTCGAGGGCGTCCTGGTCACCGCGGTCGGCGGCCTGTGCGACCTCGCGGGCGGTCAGCCGGCGGCCGGTGCGGTCCGCGTAACGGGCGCCGATGGAACGGCCGGAGGCCAGGGTCTCCAGATGGCCCCGGCCGCCGCACGAGCAGAGCAGATCACCGAAGCCGGGGATGTGCCCGATCTCGCCGGCCGCGCCGTGCGGCCCGGTGAACAGCGCGCCGCCGGTCCACAGCGCGCCGCCGACCCCGGTGCCCAGGGTCATCCCGAGGACGTCCGACTCGCCGCGCACGGCGCCGCCGGACACCTCCCCGTAGAGGAAGGCGTTGACGTCGTTGTCCAGGAAGGCCGGGACGCCCAGCGCCTCCTCGACGGCATCCGTCACCGCGAAGCCGGCCCAGCCGGTGAAGGAGTCGCTGGCCACCAGGATGCGGCCGGTGGCGGAGTCCACCACGCCGGCAGCGCCGACCCCGCAACCGACGAGGCGGCCGGGGGTGCGCTCCAGCAGTGGGGCCAGCGCGCCCAGGGCCGCGCCGATCATGGCCCGGCCGCCGTCGGTCGCCGGGGTCGCCACCTCGGCGCGGTCCAGCACGGTCAGGTCCTCGGCGCAGAGAACCACCTGGGTGGTGGTGCCGCCGATGTCCACTCCGGCGAAGAGCGTACGGTCGTGGGAGCTCACCCCTGGGCCTCCGTCCGGCCGGCCGCGAGGGTGGCCAGGCGTTCGGCTCTGCGGCCGCGCTGGATCACCGGGTCGGGCACCGGCACGGCGGCCAGCAGCCGGCGGGTGTAGTCGGTCTCCGGGTGCAGCAGGGTCGCGCCGGTGGCGCCCTGCTCCTCGACCCGGCCGGCCCGCATCACCACGACGCGCTGGGCGAAGTGCTGTACGACGGCCAGGTCGTGGGAGACGAAGAGACAGGCGAAGCCCAGCTCGTCCTGGAGCTCGGAGATCACGTCGAGCACCGCCTCCTGCACGCTCACGTCGAGCGCGCTGGTGGGCTCGTCGGCGACCAGCAGCCGGGGCTCCAGGACCAGGGCGCGGGCCAGGCTGACCCGCTGGCGCTGACCGCCGGACAGCTCCCGGGGGGCGCGCCGGGCGAGTTCACGCGGCAGCCGGACCCGGTCGAGTACGGCGTCGACCTTGCTCTGGCGGTCCTTGGCGGAGAGCTTGCGGCGGTGCACCCTGAGCGGCTCGGCGATGCACTCGCCGACCGTCATCCGGGCGTCGAGCGACGCCACCGGGTCCTGGAGGACCACGCCGATACCGGCCCGCAGCGCCCGGCGGCCCCGGGACCGGGTGCCGGCCAGGTCGGTGCCGAACAGCGAGACGGTGCCGGAAGTCGGCGGGATCAGACCGAGCGCGACCCGGGACGCGGTGGACTTGCCGGAGCCCGACTCGCCCACCAGGCCCAGGGTCTCCCCGGCGTGGACGGCGAGCGAGACCCCGTCCAGAGCCCGCACGGCGCCCTTGCCACGGCCGAACACCACGGAGATGTCGCGGAGTTCGACCACCGGCTCGGTGTCCGGGCGGGTGGTGGCAGCCGGCGCCGCCGGCCGGCCGGCCTCGGCGACCGACAGCCGGGGCACCGCGGCCAGCAGCCGCTTGGTGTAGTCGTGGGACGGGCGGAGCAGCACGTCCTCGACCGCTCCGGTCTCCACGATCTCGCCGTGGTACATCACGGCGACCCGGTCGGCGAAGTCCGCGACCACGCCCATGTTGTGGGTGACCAGCAGGACGCCGGTGCCGGTCTCGACGGCGAGCCGGCGCAGCAGGTCGAGGATCTCGGCCTGCACCGTGACGTCCAGCGCGGTGGTCGGCTCGTCGGCGATCAGCAGGGCGGGCTCGTTGGCGATGGCCATGGCGATGACCACCCGCTGGCGCTGTCCGCCGGAGAGCTGGAAGGGGTAGGCAGTGGCACGCTTCTCCGGCTCGGGGATGCCGACCCTGCGGAGGAGTTCGACGGCCTCGGCGGCGGCGTCCTTGGCGGACACCTCGCGGTGGTTGCGGATCACTTCGGCGATCTGCTTGCCGATCCGGGTCAGCGGGTCAAGCGCGGTGGCCGGCTCCTGGAACACCATGGAGACGGTCCGGCCGCGCAGCGCCGCCAGGTCGGTCTCATGGGCACCGACCACCTGGGTGCCGGCGATGGTGGCGCAGCCGGTGGCACGGGCGTTGCCGGCCAGCAGGCCCATCGCGGCCAGCGCGATGGTGGACTTGCCGGAGCCCGACTCGCCGACCAGGGCGAGCGTCTCGCCGGGGCTGACGTGCAGGGAGACGCCCCGGACGGCCGGCACCTCGCCGGTCTCGGTGGTGAAGATGACGCCGAGGTCGTCGAGTTCGAGAATCGGCCCGGCCGACGGGGCGGCGGTGCCCTGGGTGGCGGTCATCCGCGTCCCCTCACATCGAATGCGTCGCGGAGTCCGTCCCCGATCGCGTTGAACGCCCACACCACCAGGATGATGGCCAGGCCCGGCGGCAGGATGAGCCACCAGTAGCCGGAGTAGGCGGCGGTGAGACCGGCCGAGAGCATGCCGCCCCAGTCGGTGGCCGGCGGCTGGACGCCCAGGCCCAGGTAGGAGACGTAGGCGACCAGCAGGATGGCGTCGGCGATCTGGAAGGTGGTCGCAACGATGATGGTCGAGACCGAGTTCGGCAGGATGTGCCGGGTGATCGCCCGGGAGTGCGTCCCGCCGATGGCCCGCAGGGTCAGGACGTAGTCGCGGTTCTTCAGGGTCAGCGTCTCGGCCCTGATCAGCCGGGAGGGCACCAGCCAGGAGACGAAGCCCAGGATGACGATCAGCCCGGTCAGGCCCGGGGTGGTGATGGCCGAAACCACCAGCAGGATGAAGAGCGCCGGGATGGCGATCCCCGCGTCCACGATCCGCATCATGACCGCGTCGATCCAGCCGCCCGCGTAGCCGGCGGCGGCGCCCCACAGGGTGCCGATCACGGTGGCCAGGATGCCCGCGGCGAGGCCGACGATCAGCGACACCTTGCCGCCGTACATCAGCCGGCCCAGCTCGTCGTGGCCGACCGCGTCGGTGCCGAGCCAGTGCGAACCGCTGGGGCCGAGGTTGACCTGCTGGAGCATCGTGTGGGTCTGGTCGGTGGAGTACACCAGCGGACCGACGAAGCAGAACAGGAAGAAGAAGACCACGACGCCGAGCCCGACCACGGCGAGCCGGTTGCGCAGGAAGCGCCGGACGGCGAGCCGGGAGCCGGACACCGCACCGGTGGCGGTGGCGGTGGCCGTGCCGGGCGCCTGACCCGGCTGGATGACGGCGCTCATGCCCGACCTGCCTTCACTCGGGGGTCGATGATCCGCTGGACGATGTCGGCGAGCAGCGTGCCGACCACCGTGGCGATCGCGATGACCAGTACACAGCCCAGCAGCACCGGGTAGTCGGAGGACTGCGCGGCGGTCCAGAAGAGCAGGCCCATGCCCGGGTAGTTGAAGAGCTGCTCGACCACCAGGGCGCCGCCGAACAGCACCGGCACGTAGTAGCCGAGCATGGCGATCACCGGCGTCAGCGAGTTGCGGAACACATGCCGCCACAGGATGGAGCGGGAGCGGGAACCGCCGGCCCGCGCCGTCCTGACGTAGTCCTCGGAGAGGTTCTCCAGGGTGGCCGCCCGCATGTAGCGGCTGAACACCGCGATCATCGAGGCGGCACCGGCGACGACCGGCAGCACCAGCGCCAGCGGGTCGGAGAACACCTGGGCGAGCGTGTCCCCCTGCGGGGCCTGGGACGGGAACCACGGCAGCGCCTGGCTGAACACCAGCACCAGGATCAGCCCGAGGAAGTACACGGGTGTGGAGTAGGCGATGAAGCTCAGCGTGGTGATGACGTAGTCGACGGGCTTGTTGCGCCGGACGGCCTGCCACATGCCCAGCGGGATGGCCAGCACGAGGCCGACGATCGCCGACAGAGCGGTGAGGACCAGGGTCTTGGCCAGCCGCTCGGAGATGAGCTGGGAGACCGGCTCATTGAGGGTGTACGAGGTTCCGAGGTCGCCGTGCAGCAGCTGGTTCAGGTAGTAGAAGTACTGCACGGGGAGTGGCTTGTCGAGGCCCTGCTCGTGGTTGAAGGACGCGATCTGCTGCGCCGTGGCCTGCGGGCCGAGGATCCCGCGAGCGGGACCCCCGGGCAGGGCGTGCAGCAGACCGAAGACCACGATCGTCACGATGACGATCACCACGACGGCTTGGAGGACCCGTCTGATCAGGTACGAGGAAGTACTCATGTGTTTTCCGGTCGCTTCGGCTCAGTGGTACGTACGGTCACCGACCGGGCTCACTTGGTGGTCCACTTCCACATGGCGGGGTGGAAGTTGGCGAGCGAGTCCTGGGCGAAGCCGCCCAGGCCGTTCTTGACCACGGAGACCTGGTAGTCCGGCTCCGGCAGCCAGATGACCGGGAGGTCCTTGGCCAGGGCGGCGCTGTACTTCTGCACCGCCTCGTCGGAGGCGGAGGTGGTGGTCTGGGTGATCAGCTTGTCCACGGCGGAGTTGGAGTAGCTGCCGAAGTTGGAACCGCCGCCGGTGGCGAAGAGGGAGTCACCGCTCGGGTAGGCCGGGAAGTACCAGCTGCCCGCGGTGCCGAAGAACGACAGCTGCCACTTGCAGCCGGCCTGGTCGGCCGTGCACTGACCGGCCTGCGAGAGGACCGAGTTGACCGGGGCGGTCTTGATGGTGAAGTCGATGCCGGTCTTGGCGAACGACGACTGCAGGGCGCTCATCATGTTGTCGGTCACGGTCGAACCGGACTGCGAGAGCACCTGCATCCGGAACTTGGTGCCCTTGTCCACGCCGGCGCCGCACTGGCTGTCGCCGGTGCCCGGGCTGGTGCACACCATGGTGCCGTTCTGCTCGGTCCAGCCGTGGCCGGTCAGCAGCTGCTTCGCCTTGGTGGTGGAGAACGGGTACGGGTTGTTCTTCTGCTCCGACGAGACGAAGGACGAATTCTGGCCCTGCGGGATCGGGCCGTAGGTGGAGACCGCGGTGCCGTTGAAGACGACCTTGGAGAGGGTGGTCTGGTCCACCGACATCTGGATCGCCTGGCGGGCGTAGAGCTGCTTGAAGACCGCGCCCATGGCGGGGTTGTTGAAGTTGTAGGGCATGTAGGTGATGGCCCAGCCGGACCACGGCTTCACCGTGTAGCCCTTGGAAGCGAAGGACGACTTCTGGCTGAGGTCGGTGGCGTTGATGTAGCCGTAGTCGACCGTGCCTGCCCGGAGCGCGTTCTTCTCGGCGTCCGTGGTGGTGAACGGCAGCAGGTTCACGTTCTTGATGTTGGCCTTGCCGCCGCCGTCGTACTTGGCGTTGGCGGTCAGCTCGACCTTGCCGGCCGTGGAGAACGACTTGATGGTGTAGGGGCCGCTGACCGTCTTCCAGAGCGGGTCGGTGGCGTAGCCGGAGATCTTCTTGGCGACGCCGTTCAGGTACGTCCAGACCTTCTTGGCGCCCGCGGCGGTGCGGTCGAGGTCCGACACGGTGCCCGAGTCACTGGTCTTGTCCCAGACGTGCTGCGGCATCGGGCGGATCATGCTCAACTCGTTGGCGAGCATCCACTGCTGGTTGTACGCCTGGTCGAAGGTGATGGTGAAGTGCGTGTCGTCGACGATCTTCAGCGACGTCCAGTTGTCCGGCGCCTTACCCGGGCTGTAGCTGGCCCAGTCGGCCTTGTTGGCCTTGACCAGGTTGAACCAGAACTCCACGTCGCGGGAGGTGATCTGCTTGCCGTCGCTCCAGTGCCGGTCGCCGAGCGTGATCGTGACGCTCTTGCTGTCCTCGGCGAAGTCGGCCGCGGTGGCCAGCGAGTTGTCCTTGTTCCAGCCGACCTTGCCGGTGGAGCCGTCGTACGCGATCAGCGGCTCCCAGAGGGACTGGGATATGGAGGAGTTGTTGGTGTTCAGGTGCGCGGCGGTGCCGATCGGGAGGATCCAGTTCGGCGTGAAGTTGGCCGGCAGCGCGTAGTTGATGCTGTCCGACGAGCCGGAGGCGGACGACGAGGTGTCGCCGCCGGAACAGCCGGTCAGCAGAGCGCCCGCGGTGACAACGGCGCCCGCGACGAGGGCCCAGCGGCGGCTGTTCGCCGTGTGAGCAAGGAACATGACTCTCCTCAGAGTGAAAGGACCCGTATGTGTCCCGGGACCGGCACTGCGTTCACGACAGCTAACGTCGGACACACCGAAGAAACAAACAAGAATTAGTAAAAAGTAAGTTACTGCACCTTCGAAAAAAGCCCACTCGCTCCGATCCGCCCTCTCCTTTGGGTGAATTTGGGCGGATTGAATGGGTTTCAGGTATGGCTCACTTCCTTCGCGAAGCTGTTCCCCCGTGCCAGGCTCGGGCGTATTGTCTTCGCCACACACACCGTTGCGGAAGTTACTTCGTACATGACTGAAATAAGTGCATGGGACCGCAAGGCCGCGAAAGGCACCCCAGCCCTCGCCTCGCGGGTCCTGGAACTCGTCGCATCGGGCCAGGCCTCGTCACGCGCCGAACTCGCCGGACTGCTGGGGGCCGCAGCCTCCACCATCTCCCTCACCGTGGCCCATCTGGTGGAGCGCGGGCTGATCGCCGAGGAGGGCACCCAGTCCTCCACCGGCGGGCGCCCCCGCAAGGTGCTGAGACTGGGAAGCAACGACGAGTTCGCCGTCGCCGCCGACCTCGGCGGCCGGCATGCCCGGATCGGTGTGGTGCTGCCCGGCGGCGGTCTGACCGAAGTCTCGACCGTCCCCTTCGTGATCGCCGACGGCCCGGAGGCGGCCCTGCCCCGGCTCGCCGAGACCCTGGAGGCGCTGGCCGAGCAGCGCGGCCGCGGCCGGCTGCGCGGGGTCGGGCTCTCGCTGCCCGGGCCGGTGGACATCGCGTCGGGCTCGGTCGTCCTGCCGTCCCGGATGCCGGGCTGGAACCGTTTCCCGGTCACCGCCTGGCTGGAGCAACGCTTCGGTGTCCCTGCCGCCGTGGACAACGACGCCAACTGCATGGCGATCGGCGAGCACACCGTACGGCCCGCCGAGCACCGGCAGACGATCATGGTGAAGATCGGCTCCGCGATCGGCGCCGGCGTCATCGCCGACGGACGTCTCTACCGGGGCGCCACCGGCGCGGCCGGTGACATCACCCATATCCGGATCGACGGCGGCGCCGACATCCCCTGTTCCTGCGGCAACACCGGCTGCCTGGAAACCGTGGCGTCCGGCGCCGCCCTGGTCCGCATCCTGCGCGAGCGCGGGGCCGACGTCAGCAGCACCGAGGACGTGGCCCGGCTGGCCGTGGACGCCGACCCGGAGGCCACTCGCGCGGTCCGCAGGGCCGGCGACTACCTGGGCCAAGTGCTCGCCGCCAACGTCAACTTCTTCAACCCGGACGCGGTCTACCTCGGCGGCATTCTCTCCACCCTGGAGCCGTTCGTCGCCGCCGTGCGCAGCCAGCTCTACGAGAGCTGCCACCCGCTGGTCACCCAACATCTCACCATCGAGCGGGCCAGCCTGGGCGCCGACGCAGGACTGGTCGGCGCCGGGCAGTTCGCCCTGCAGCGCGCCCTGGCCCTCGCGCTGCGCGAGGTCGGCGGCACCGACCAGTTCCGCGCCCCGGCGCCCCGCCACGCCTGACGCCCCACCCCCTACGAGGAGCCATGTCGCAATCCCGCACCGCCGCAGCCCGCCCGGTCATCGCCATAGCCGGACTCGGCATCGAATCGTCCACCTTCTCTCCCGCTCGCACCCAGGCCCCCGCCTTCCACCCCTCGCGCGGCGCCGAAGTGCTGGACCGCTACCCCTTCCTGACCCCCGGTGAGGAACTGCGCGAGGCGGCCGACTGGCACGGCGCCCTGGTCGGCAAGTCGCTGCCGGGCGGCACCGTCACCGCCGCCGCCTGGGCCGAGCTGACCGACGAGCTGATCGAACGGCTCGCCGCGCTGCCCAAGCCGGACGGCCTCTGGTACGACATCCACGGCGCCATGACCGTGGAGGGCATCGACGACGCCGAGGCGGTGCTGCTGGAGCGCATCCGCGCCACCGTCGGCCCCGACGTGATCATCTCCACCTCGATGGACCTGCACGGCAACGTCTCCCGCGAACTCGCCCACGGCAGCGACCTGATCACCTGCTACCGGATGGCCCCGCACGAGGACCACATGGAGACCAAGGAGCGGGCCGTCCGCAACCTGGTGGACCTGCTGGTCTCCGGCGCGCCCCGCCCGGTCAAGGCCTGGGTGCCGGTGCCGGTGCTGCTGGCCGGCGAGCAGACCTCCACCCGGATCGAGCCGGCCAGGAGCGTGTACGCGGCCGTGGACGAGGTCGAGGCCATGGACGGCGTGATCGACGCCGCGATATGGGTCGGCTACGCCTGGGCCGACGAACCGCGCAACCGCGCCGTGGTGGTGGTCACCGGCTCCGACCGGGCCGCCGTGGCGGCCGGGTCCGAGCGCCTGGCCCAAGGCTTCTGGAAGGCCCGCGACGACTTCGACTTCGTCGCCCCGACCGGCACCTTCGACGGCATCCTGGACGAGGCCCTGGCCTCCGACCAGCGCCCGTACTTCATCAGCGACACGGGGGACAACCCGACCGCCGGCGGCGCCGGTGACGTGACCTGGGGCCTGACACGGCTGCTGACCCGCCCGGAGTTCCAGAAGGACGACGGCCCGACCGTCATCTACGCCTCGGTGCCCGGACCGGCTGCCGTCGAGACCGCCGTCGCCGCCGGTGTCGGCGCCACCGTCACGGTCACCGCCGGTGCCGAGGTGGACGACCGGCACGCGGGCCCGGTCACCCTGACCGGTGTGGTGCACGCCATCCGGCACGGCGACCGCGACGCCGAGACCGAGGTCGTCGTCCGGGTCGGCAGCGTGTACGCGATCCTCACCAAGCTGCGCAAGCCCTACCACCACGAGCACGACTTCACCGACCTGGACCTCGACCCGCGCGGCGCCGATATCGTGATCGTGAAGATCGGCTACCTGGAGCCCGAGCTCTTCGACATGTCGGTCGGCTGGAAGATGGCGCTCACCCCCGGCGGTGTGGACCAGGACCTGGTGCGCCTGGGTCACCACCGCATCCGCCGCCCGATGTTCCCCTTCGACCGCGAGATGGCCGACCCGGACTTGTCGGCCCGCATCATTCCCGCCTCCGACCAGCCGCTGACCGGGGACGACGAGTGACCGCACGTCCCGCCTTGGAGATCGCCGTCACCTCACCGGCCGGCGCCCGCGCCGCCCGGGAGAACGGCGCCGACCGGGTCGAGCTCTGCGTCGCCCTGGAGTTGGGCGGCCTGACCCCGTCGGCAGCCCTGGTGGAGGCGGTCGCCGGGGAAGGGCTGCCGGTGCAGGTGCTGGTCAGGTGCCGGCCCGGCGACTTCGTCCATGACGCGGAGGAGATCGCGCTGATGGCCGCCGAGGTGCGATCCGTCATCGCCTCCGGCGCCTCCGGCGTGGTGATCGGCGCGCTGACCGCCGACGGCGCCCTGGACACCGTGGCGGTCGCCCGGCTCGCCGAAGCGGCCCGTTCCTCGGGCCGCCCGGTGGACATCACCCTGCACCGCGCCATCGACCAGTCCGCCGACCCGGTGGCCACCGCCGCACTGCTGCCCTCGCTCGGCCTCACCCGGGTCCTCACCTCGGGAGGCGCCCCCACCGCGGCCGAGGGGCTGGAGACGATCGCCGCGATGGCCGCCGCCGCACCCGGGGTGCAGGTGATGGCCGGCGGCGGGGTGCGCCCCGCCGACATTCCGGCCCTGACCTCTGCCGGAGCCGCCGCCGTCCACCTCTCCGCCAAGACCAGGGCGCTGCCCCGGCGTGGCGGCGGCTGGGTACCGCTCGGCGCCGGGGGTGCGTCGGCCGAGCAGGACACCCATTTCGTCACCGATCCCGAAGTGGTGGCCGAGGCACGGCGGGCGGTGGGTGCACAGGGCTGAGAGGAGCTCACCAAATGGGCGCCCGACTCGCGACGCCTGGCACGCACGCTCGCTGCGTTGCGGAGAAGGGGCGACTGCCCGGAGATGTCCCGGAGTCGGCCGGCCCCGCGAGTTGCGCGCTCCCGTGGGTGCCGGTGCGCCGGACCGCGGACCCGGGGCTGCCGCTCGCAGAGGATTGCAGCGACTCCGCCGACGAATGATCCCGGCCGCCCCGCGCCCCTTCTGCGACGATGCCAAGCGAGGGGAGGGCGACCGCGAAAGGATCGTTATGTGTGGAATCGTCGGGTACGTCGGTGGGCAGTCGGCGCTTGATGTTGTCGTCGCGGGGCTGAAGCGCCTCGAATACCGCGGGTACGACTCCGCGGGTGTCGCCGTTCTCGCGGACGGCGGGCTCGCCTCCACGAAGAAGGCCGGCAAACTCGTCAATCTGGAGAAGGCGCTGGTCGAACAGCCCCTTCCGGCCGGGACCACCGGGATCGGGCACACCCGGTGGGCCACCCACGGCGGACCCACCGATGCCAACGCCCACCCGCACCTCGACAACGCGGGCCGCGTCGCCGTCGTGCACAACGGAATCATCGAGAACTTCGCCGGGCTGCGCGCCGAACTCGCCGAGCGCGGGCATGATCTGGCGTCCGAGACCGACACCGAGGTCGTCGCCCACCTGCTCGCCGAGGCGTACTCGTCGACCGGTGACCCGGCGGAGGCGATGCGACAGGTCTGTCGGCAGCTCGAAGGGGCGTTCACCCTGGTTGCCGTGCATGCCGATGAGCCGGATGTGGTGGTGGGAGCCCGGCGGAACTCACCGCTCGTGGTCGGGGTCGGGGAGGGGGAGGCGTTCCTGGCCTCCGATGTGGCCGCGTTCATCGCGCACACCCGGTCCGCGATCGAGCTGGGGCAGGATCAGGTCGTCGAGCTGCGCCGGGAGTCCGTCACGGTCACCGACTTCGACGGGCAGCCCGCCGAGGTCCGTAAGTACCACGTGGACTGGGACGCCTCCGCCGCCGAGAAGGGTGGCTACGACTACTTCATGCTCAAGGAGATCGCCGAGCAGCCGAAGGCCGTGGCCGACACACTCCTCGGCCGGATCGACG
This sequence comes from Streptomyces sp. NPDC057565, assembly GCF_042801455.1. Lineage (NCBI taxonomy): Bacteria > Bacillati > Actinomycetota > Actinomycetes > Kitasatosporales > Streptomycetaceae > Streptomyces > Streptomyces sp. NPDC057565. The sequence goes on from NZ_JBHVFU010000022.1 coordinate 24,014, forward strand.
GCTCGGGCGCGCTCCACCTCGACGAGGTGCGCATCGCGCCGAGCGTGCTCCGGGAGGTCGACAAGGTCGTCGTCGTGGCCTGCGGGACCGCGTACCACGCCGGGATGATCGCCAAGTACGCCATCGAGCACTGGACCAGGCTGCCCTGCGAGACGGAGCTCGCCAGCGAGTTCCGATACCGCGACCCGATCCTCGACCAGCGCACCCTCGTCATCGCGATCTCCCAGTCCGGCGAGACGATGGACACGCTGATGGCGCTGCGGCACGCCCGCGAGCAGGGGGCGAAGGTCCTTGCCATCTGCAATACGAACGGGTCGACCATTCCGCGCGAGTCCGACGCGGTGCTGTACACGCACGCCGGTCCGGAGGTCGCCGTCGCCTCGACCAAGGCGTTCCTGACGCAGCTCGTCGCCTGCTACCTCGTCGCCCTGTATCTCGGCCAGACCCGCGGTACGAAGTGGGGCGACGAGATCCGGACCGTCGTCCGGCAGCTCTCCGAGGTCCCCGGGCACGTCGAACGGGTCCTGGAGACCATGGAGCCGGTGCGCGCGCTGGCCCGTTCGCTCGCGCACAAGAACACCGTCCTCTTCCTGGGGCGCCACGTCGGTTATCCGGTCGCCCTCGAAGGGGCGTTGAAGCTCAAGGAACTCGCCTACATGCACGCCGAGGGCTTCGCCGCCGGCGAGCTCAAGCACGGGCCGATCGCACTGATCGAGGACGATCTTCCGGTCGTCGTGGTCGTGCCGTCGCCGCGCGGGCGTTCGGTGCTCCACGAGAAGATCGTGTCGAACATCCAGGAGATCCGGGCCCGCGGCGCCCGCACCATCGTCATCGCCGAGGAGGGCGACGAGGCGGTCGTTCCGTACGCCGATCATCTGATCTGGATCCCCGCTGCGCCTACGCTGCTTCAGCCGCTGGTGGCGACCGTGCCCCTGCAGGTCTTCGCCTGCGAACTGGCCACCGCCCGCGGCAACGAGGTGGACCAGCCGCGCAATCTGGCGAAGTCCGTGACCGTCGAGTGAGTCGAAGAATGAGTGAGTGAGCGCGTGATCATCGGGGTCGGGATCGATGTGGCGGAGATCGAACGGTTCGGTGCGGCGCTGGAGCGTACGCCGCATCTGGCTCAGCGGCTTTTCCTGGAACGGGAGTTGCTGCTGCCCAGCGGTGAGCGGCGCGGTATCGCCTCGCTGGCCGCCAGGTTCGCCGCCAAGGAAGCCGTCGCGAAGGCGCTCGGCGCGCCGGGAGGGCTGCTGTGGACGGACGCCGAGGTGTACGTCGAGGACAGCGGGCGGCCCCGGCTGCGGGTCCGCGGCAGCGTCGCCGCCTGCGCTGCCGAGCGGGGCGTACGGCACTGGCACGTCTCGCTGAGCCATGATGCGGGGGTGGCGTCGGCCGTGGTGATCGCGGAAGGTTGACCGTATGCGAACTGCGTACAGCGTGAAGACCGTACGAGCCGCCGAGCGTGCCCTGATGGCACGGCTGCCGGAGGGCGCCCTGATGCAGCGGGCCGCCGCGGGACTCGCCGTGGCCTGCGGCGATCTGCTGCGGCGCAATGGCCGCGTGTACGGGTCACGGATCGTCCTGCTCGTCGGCAGCGGCGACAACGGCGGCGACGCGCTGTACGCGGGCGCCCGGCTGGCCCGGCGCGGCGCGGGCGTCCGCGCGCTGCTGACCTCGCCGGACCGCGCCCACGAGGGCGGGGTCGCGGCGCTCCGCGCGGCGGGCGGGCTGGTGGAGGAAGCGGCGCAGGTGCGCACGGACCGGATCGGCCGTGTCGACCTGGTGGTCGACGGCATCACCGGCATCGGCGGGCGCGGCGGGCTGCGCCCGGACGCGGCCGCGCTGGTGCGCGCCTACCGGACGACCGGGGCGCCGATTCTCGCGGTCGACCTGCCCAGCGGCGTCGAGGCGGACACCGGGGAGGTGCTCGGCGACGCCGTGCGGGCCGATGCGACGGTCACCTTCGGTGCGTACAAGCCGGGGCTGCTCGTCGACCCGGCCGCCGACCTGGCGGGCGCGCTGCACCTCGTCGACATCGGGCTCGGCGACGAGCTGCCCGACGTACCCGATCTGGAGGCGCTGCAGTACGCCGATGTCGCCGCACTGCTGCCGGTTCCCGGCAGCGAGAGCGACAAGTACCGGCGTGGCGTCGTCGGCATCGTTGCGGGATCCGCGCGCTATCCGGGCGCGGCGGTGCTCGCCGTCGGCGGGGCGCTGCGGGGTGGTGCGGGCGCGGTGCGGTACGTCGGGCCGGGCGCCGGTGCCGTGATCGCCCGGCACCCGGAGACCCTGGTCCACACGGGCCCGCCGTCGAAGGCGGGACGGGTGCAGGCGTGGGTCGTCGGACCCGGGCTCGGGGACGGTACGGACGCCGTCTCGGCGGTCGCCGACGTGCTGGACGCCGAGGTTCCGGTCCTTGTCGACGCGGACGGGCTGCGGCTGCTCGACGCGGCCGTCGTGCGGTCGCGCACCGCGCCGACGGTGCTCACCCCGCACGCCGGGGAGGCCGCGGCGCTGCTCGGCGTCCCGCGCGAGGCGGTCGAGGGCGAACGGCTCGCCGCCGTCCGGGAGCTCGCCGCCCGGTACCGCTCCACCGTGCTGCTCAAGGGGTCGACGACCCTGGTCGCCGACGGCACCGGACGCGCTCCCGTACGGGTCAACCCGACCGGCACCTCCTGGCTGGCCACGGCGGGCAGCGGCGACGTCCTCTCCGGGCTGACCGGGTCCCTGCTGGCCGCGGGTCTCGATCCGCGCGACGCCGCCTCCGCCGGCGCCTACCTGCACGGCCTCGCCGCCCGCCACGCCTCGGACGGCGGCCCGGTCTCCGCCCAGGATGTCGCGGACGCGGTCCCCGCGGCGTGGCGTGACGTGCGGGCCTGAGAGATCCTGGGCAGCGGACACGGAACCGCGCAGGAGAGCCGGTGAGGAGTGGTCGACGGTGGACAGCGACTCCGTACGCGTACGCCGGGTGTACGACCCGCAGGAGGACGGTGACGGGACCCGCGTCCTCGTCGACCGGCTCTGGCCCCGCGGCGTCGCCAAGGACCGGGCACGGATCGACAGGTGGCTGAAGGACCTCACCCCGTCGAACGAGCTCCGCTCCTGGTACCACGAGGACCGCAGCGGCACCCGGTACGACGACTTCGTGGACCGCTACCGCGCCGAACTCGCCGACCCCTCCCACGCGGCGGCGGTGCGGGAGCTGGTCGAGCTGGTCCGCGCGGGCGAGCCGGTGACCCTCGTCACAGCGGTGAAGGACGTCCCGCACAGCCATGTCCCGGTCCTCGTCGACCACGTGGAACATGAGCTGCGCCATCGGTGACATCAGCGGGCTCGCGACCGCTGCCGCCACCGGTGACACGCCCCGGGCCGTCCTTCGGGATCATGCCGGGCCCCGCGAGCCCGGCATGATCCGAAAGAAAGGCGCTGACCGGACCCGGCACCCGAGGGTCCTGCCGTGTGCCTCTGAGAGACTGGGCGCGATGAACGAGACAGCGTCCTTGAGAGCCCGAGCCGAGATCGACCTCGCAGCACTGCGCGCCAACGTGCGTGTTCTGCGTGCCCGGGCGGCCGGCGCGCAACTCATGGCCGTCGTCAAATCCGATGCGTACGGGCACGGGGCGGTGCCCTGTGCCAGGGCCGCGCTCCAGGCCGGGGCGACCTGGCTCGGCACCGCGACCCCGCACGAGGCGCTCGCCCTGCGCGCCGCCGGGCTCGGCGGCCGGGTGATGTGCTGGCTGTGGACACCGGGCGGCCCTTGGCGCGAGGCGATCGAGGCCGACATCGATGTGTCGGTCAGCGGCATGTGGGCGCTGCGCGAGGTCGTCGCCGCGGCCCGGGAGGCCGGACGGCCGGCCCGTATCCAGCTCAAGGCCGACACGGGACTGGGACGCAACGGCTGCCAGCCCGCCGACTGGCCCGAACTGGTCTCCGCCGCCCGCACCGCCGAGGGCGAGGGCACGGTGAAGGTCACCGGCCTCTGGTCCCACTTCGCCTGCGCCGACGAGCCAGGCCATCCGTCGATCGCCGCCCAACTGGCGGTGTACCGCGACATGGTCGCGCACGCGGAGAAGGCGGGCGTCGAACCCGAGGTGCGGCACATGGCCAACTCCCCGGCGACGCTGACGATCCCCGAGTCGCACTTCGACCTCGTGCGGACCGGCATCGCCATGTACGGCATCTCGCCCAGCCCGGAGCTGGGCACCCCGGCCGACTTCGGGCTGCGCCCCGTGATGACGCTCGCCGCGTCGGTCGCCCTGGTCAAGCAGGTGCCGGCCGGGCACGGCATCAGCTACGGGCACCACTACACGACGTCCGCCGAGACGACACTCGGCCTGATCCCGCTCGGCTACGCGGACGGCATCCCGCGCCACGCCTCCGGGCGCGGCCCGGTCCTGGTCGGCGGCGCCCGGCGACGGGTCGCCGGCCGGGTGGCCATGGACCAGTTCGTCGTCGATCTCGGCGGGGACACCGTCGAGGTGGGCAGCGACGCGGTGCTGTTCGGCCCGGGGGACCGGGGCGAGCCGAGCGCCGAGGACTGGGCGGAGGCGGCCGGCACGATCGCGTACGAGATCGTCACCCGCATCGGCGGCCGCGTGCCGCGCGTCTATCTGAACGAGATCCCGACCGGTTCTCTCTGATCCGCTCTGTCCTGCACGTCCTGACCTGACCTGACGGACAACGACCGACGAGGAGCACGGCACGGTGAGCGAGATCAGCGCGGGGGACGCGATGGCGACGGCCGCTTCGGCGGTCGGCTGGCGCCGGGCGGGCATCGCCGGAGCCGCCATAGGCGTGATCGCCGCCGGTGCGGCGGCCGGTGTCGCGGTCGAGCGGATGACCGTCGGCCGGGGCATGCGCAGGCGGGCCAGGCTGGCGCTGGACGCCTCGGGGCCGTACGGCTCGCTGCGCGGCATGCCCGGCCGGGCCGCCGCCGACGACGGCACCGAGCTGTACTACGAGACCGACGAGGTCGAACCGGACGGGGGTACGGGCGCGGGCGCCGGCCCGGGTGCGGGCTCCGGGCCCGCCGGTACCGGACCGCGCAGACGCCGTCTTTTCGGCCGTAAGGTCCCCGGGCCCGTCACCGTCGTCTTCAGCCACGGTTACTGCCTCAGCCAGGACTCCTGGCACTTCCAGCGGGCGGCGCTGCGTGACCTGGTGCGCACCGTGCACTGGGACCAGCGCAGCCACGGCCGGTCCGAGCGCGGCCGGGCCCAGGCGCAGGGCGTGACGGTCGGGATCGACCAGCTCGGCCGCGATCTGAAGGCGGTCATCGACGCGGCGGCCCCCGAGGGGCGGCTGGTACTGGTCGGGCACTCGATGGGCGGCATGACGATCATGGCGCTCGCCGAGCAGTACCCGCAGCTGATCCGGGAGCGGGTCGCCGCCGTCGCCTTCGTCGGTACGTCGAGCGGGAAGCTCGGCGAGGTCAGTTTCGGGCTGCCGGTCGCGGGTGTGAACGCCGTGCGGCGGGTGCTGCCCGGGGTGCTGAGGGCGCTCGGCTCACAGGCCGAGCTGGTGGAGCGGGGGCGGCGGGCGACCGCCGATCTCTTCGCCGGGCTCATCAAGCGGTACTCGTTCAGTTCCCGGGACGTGGACCCGGCGGTCGAGCGGTTCGCCGAGCGGCTCATCGAGTCCACACCGATCGACGTGGTCGCGGAGTTCTACCCGGCCTTCACCGAGCACGACAAGAGCACGGCGCTGCCCGCGTTCCGGGACGTGCCGGTGCTGATCCTGGCGGGCGACAAGGACCTGGTGACACCCAGCTCGCACAGCGAGGCGATCGCCGACCATCTGCCGGACGCGGAGCTCGTCATCGTGCCGGACGGCGGGCATCTGGTGATGCTGGAGCACCCGGAGACGGTGACCGACCGGCTGGCGGACCTGCTGGTACGGATCGGAGCCGTACCGGCAGCGGCTAACGTTGGCGGGCATGGAAGCACCGCACAACAGCCCGGCAGCTGAAACCGCGCACACCCCGGCGGTCATGACCGCACAGGCCCAGGTCACCGCCCGTTTCGATGTCACGTCGGCCGAACAGATGCAGGCGCTGGGCCGCCGCCTCGCCGGTCTGCTGCGCCCCGGCGACCTCGTGATGCTCAGCGGCGAGCTCGGCGCCGGGAAGACGACACTGACCCGGGGGCTCGGCGAGGGTCTCGGGGTGCGCGGCGCCGTCACCTCTCCCACCTTTGTGATCGCCCGCGTCCACCCGTCCCTGAGCGGGGGTCCGGCGCTCGTCCATGTGGACGCGTACCGGCTGGGCGGCGGCCTCGACGAGATGGAGGACCTGGACCTCGATGTGTCGCTGCCGGAGTCGGTGGTGGTCGTGGAGTGGGGCGACGGCAAGGTCGAGGAGCTCTCGGACGACCGGCTGCAGGTGGTGATCCACCGCGCGGTCGGGGACACGGACGACGAACGGCGCTCGGTCACGCTGGTCGGGATCGGGGAGCGCTGGTCAGGACTGGGGGCGGCGCTGGAAGCGGGCTGCTGAGAGTACTGACACGTTTCCGACAGGCTGTCGGCAAATTGTTGCGCGGGGCGGGCCGGGCGTGGTCACATGGATGCCGAGAGCGGGTTAGGTCTGCCTAACCACGCCTTCCACCGGAGCCCAGGAGGCATCCATGCCGACGCCCGAGCGTGAAGCGCAGCCGCAGCCGCCAGTGACGTCCGCGGTGTCGATGAAGGATCTGCTGGCGGCCTGCGCCGCGGCGAACGCGGTCTCGACGCCGCCGTCGGAGGAACAGCAGGAGCGCCACGAGCCCCAGGAGCAGCAGGGGCCCCAGGGGTGTGACGGGGAGCGCGACGCCGCCTGAGGTCCTTCGTTCGGATCGGGCCGGATCGAGGAGCGGCCCGCCGCGGAGCGGTCGGCCTCGCCTCGGTGCATGCAGCCGCAAGGCGCAGGAAGAAGCCCACGCGAAGGGCGTCCACGGATGTATTGACGGCCCTCGAGGGCCATGGGGGTGGCGACCGAAGACGAACAACGCCGCCCGATCCGAACGAGAGGCCCGGGGCCTCTCGTCCCCGGTGGCGTTACGGGACGACGACCACCTTGGCGCCGACCGTCGCGAACCTCCACATCGCGTCGCCGTCCGCGCGCTTCATCCGTACCCCGCCGGTCTTCAGCGTCGGGTCCGGGCTCTCCATCGAGCCGTCCTGTGCCGCGCTGAACCCCACGGGCACATCCCCGTCGGCCATCGCGAACCGCACCACGTGCTCGATCAGCACCCCGTCCGAGCCCTTGATCGAGCCCGAGCGCGAACCCACCCTGTAGACCCCGGGCCGCGGGCTCAGGGCACTCGGCATGACGGCGAAGGTCCGGGTCACCTTCCCCTGCGCGTCGACCAGCCACACACGCCGGTCGCCCAGCGCGTACACCACCCGCGCCCCGGCCCCGGATTCGGCGGGAAGCGCGGTCGAACGCTCCTTCTTCTTCGGCTTGTCGTGACCGACGGCGGGGGCGCTGCTGGACGCCTCCGGTTTGGGGACGGCGACGGAGTCGGGGGCGTTCGCCGATGCCTGGTAGGCCAGGAAGCCGACCGCGACGAGTGCCGCCGCGGTGAGCCCGGCCACGATTCCCGAGCTGCCCCTTGCCACCGTGCGTGCCCCTTTCGCCGACGTCCGTATGTCGTACAAGCGTTTACGTCGTACCCGCGTCTACCCGGTGACGGTAGCAGCAGGGGCCGGTGGGAACGGGATGCCGTACGGGGCGCCATGGAGCCGTCGGCGGAGCCGTAGGCTGTTTGCGTGCTCTTGCTCGCCGTGGATACCGCCACCCCCGCCGTCACCGTCGCCCTGCACGACGGGAACTCCGTCGTCGCCGAGTCGGGCCAGGTCGATGCCCGAAGGCACGGGGAGCTGCTGCTGCCCGCCGTCGACCGGGTCCTCGCCGAGGCCGGGGTGAAGCTCGATGCCGTGACCGGCGTGGTCGTGGGCGTCGGCCCCGGCCCGTACACCGGTCTGCGGGTCGGTCTTGTGACGGCCGCGACGTTCGGCTCGGCGCTCTCCGTGCCGGTCCACGGGCTGTGCACGCTGGACGGTCTCGCGTACGCCGCCGGGCAGGGCGGACTGGAGGGCCCGTTCGCCGTGGCGACGGACGCCCGCCGCAAGGAGGTCTACTGGGCGCGGTACGAGGATCCCCGTACCCGCGTCGGCGAACCCGCCGTCGACCGGCCGGCCGACATCGCCGAGCAGCTCGCCGGGCTCCCGGTGGTCGGGGCGGGCGCGGCGCTCTACCCCGACGCGTTCCCGGACGCCCGCGGTCCCGAGCACGTCAGTGCCGGGGCGCTCGCGGCGCTGGCCGCCGAGCGGCTCGCCGCGGGAGCGGAGCTGCTGCCGCCGCAGCCGCTGTATCTCCGCCGGCCCGACGCCCAGGTTCCGAAGAACTACAAGGTGGTCACCCCGAAGTGACGAGCCCGACTGCCGTGCTGCGTGAGATGCGCTGGTGGGACATCGACCCGGTGCTGCAGCTCGAACACGAGCTGTTCCCGGAGGACGCCTGGTCGGCCGGCATGTTCTGGTCCGAGCTGGCGCACGCCCGCGGGCCGCAGGCCACCCGCCGCTATGTCGTCGCCGAGGCCCCGGACACCGGACGCATCGTCGGGTACGCGGGACTCGCCGCCGCCGGTGACCTCGCTGACGTCCAGACGATCGGCGTCACCCGCGACCACTGGGGCGGCGGGCTGGGCTCCGAGCTCCTCACCGATCTGCTGAAGCACGCCACGGCCTTCGAGTGCGCGGAGGTGCTCCTCGAAGTCCGGGTCGACAACACGCGTGCGCAGAAGCTGTACGAACGCTTCGGCTTCGAACCGATCGGCTTCCGCCGCGGCTACTACCAGCCGGGCAACATCGACGCGCTCGTCATGCGCCTCCACGTACAAGAACCCGCACCAGAGCACGTACAGGAAACTGGGACTGACTGATGGCTGACGAACCGCTCGTACTCGGCATCGAGACCTCCTGCGACGAGACCGGCGTCGGCATCGTCCGTGGGACGACGCTGCTCGCGGACGCCGTCGCGTCCAGCGTCGACACCCACGCCCGCTTCGGCGGTGTCGTCCCGGAGATCGCCTCCCGCGCGCACCTGGAGTCGATGGTCCCCACCATCGAACGCGCCCTGAAGCAAGCGGGCGTCAGCGCCCGCGACCTCGACGGCATCGCCGTCACCGCCGGTCCCGGGCTGGCGGGCGCGCTGCTCGTCGGCGTCTCGGCGGCGAAGGCGTACGCGTACGCCCTGAACAAGCCGCTGTACGGGGTGAACCACCTCGCCTCGCACATCTGCGTCGACCAGCTGGAGCACGGCCCGCTGCCCGAGCCGACGATGGCGCTGCTGGTCAGCGGCGGCCACTCCTCGCTGCTGCTCGCGCCGGACATCACCAACGACGTACGGCCTCTGGGCGCGACCATCGACGACGCGGCGGGCGAGGCGTTCGACAAGATCGCCCGGGTGCTGAACCTCGGCTTCCCCGGTGGCCCGGTCATCGACCGGCTGGCGAAGGAGGGCGATCCGAAGGCGATCGCGTTCCCGCGCGGACTGAGCGGCTCGCGCGACCCCGCGTACGACTTCTCCTTCTCCGGTCTGAAGACGTCCGTCGCCCGCTGGATCGAGGCGAAGCGGGCCGCGGGCGAGGAGGTGCCGGTACGGGACGTGGCGGCGTCCTTCCAGGAGGCCGTCGTCGATGTGCTCACCCGGAAGGCCGTCCGGGCCTGCAAGGACGAGGGCGTCGATCATCTGATGATCGGCGGTGGCGTCGCGGCCAACTCGCGGCTGCGGGCGCTCGCCGCGGAGCGCTGCGAGCGGGCCGGCATCCGGCTGCGGGTGCCGCGGCCCGGACTGTGCACGGACAACGGGGCGATGGTCGCGGCGCTGGGCGCCGAGATGGTGGCGCGCAACCGTTCCGCGTCCGATCTGGAACTGTCGGCGGACTCGTCGCTGCCGGTGACGGACACGCACGTGCCGGGCAGCGCGCACGACCACGACCATGTGCACGAGATCAGCAAGGACAACCTCTACTCATGACCGTCGCCCTCATGTGGGAGGCCCGGGCCGTGGACGGCCGGGGCGCCGAACTGCTGGAGTGGGCCCGGGCGCGCACCGGTGAGCTGGCGGCTGAGCCGCTGCGGTACGAACTGCTGCGCGCCCCGCAGGACCGGGTGCTGGTCATCACCTGGTGGGAAGCGGCATACGGCGCCGAGCTGCCCGAGCTGCCCGAACCCGCAGCCGAGTTGATCACCAGGGCGGTGCACCGATGGCGGTTCGAGGTGGCCGACGGCTCCGCCGGCGGAACATGAGAAAACTCAAGGGATCCTGAGATTTTCCGAAGGAAAACCGAACAACGGTTCCCGCCGTAATAATTCGGACTTACGTTCCTCAACGTGACCCGAGAGAAGAGACGCCGCCGCCGTCCGCTCAGGGCGGCCGCCGCGGTGATCGGCTGCGCGCTGGTGCTCGCCGCGGCCGGAGCGGGGTGGGCGTACTGGCATCTGAACCAGAACATCCGCAGCGTGGACATCGACAACGCGCTGGGCGACAACCGCCCGGCCCGGGCGCCCACCACCGTCCCGAGCGCGACGCCGTCCGCCTCCGCGTCTCCGCTGCCCGCCGGTGCGCTGAACATCCTGGTCCTCGGTTCGGACTCGCGCACCGGCACGAAGAACGCCGCGCTCGGCGGCGGTGACAGCGCCGGCGCCCGCTCCGACACGGCGATGGTCGTCCACCTGAACGACGACCGCACGAAGGTCACCGTCGTCAGCATCCCTCGCGACACCCTGGTGACCCGCCCCTCGTGCCCGGTCTCCTCGGGCGGCACAACCCCCACGGCGTACAACGTCATGTTCAACAGCGCGTACTCGGTGGGTGGTCCGGTCTGCGCCGTCACGACGGTGGAGCGGCTCACCGGCGTCCGGATGGACCACTACATCGAGATCGACTTCTCCGGCTTCGCCGACCTCGTCGACGCGCTGGGCGGGGTGACCGTCACCACGGCCCAGGACATCGACGACGACCGCAGCCATCTCCACCTCGACGCGGGCACGCACCGGCTCGACGGCACCGAGGCCCTGGCGTTCGCCCGCACCCGCCACGGCATCGGCGACGGCAGCGACCTCGGCCGGATCGAGCTCCAGCAACAACTGGTCCAGGCACTGCTGAAGGAGGTACGGGACACGAACCTGCTGACCGGCGCGGCCGGCCTGTACAAGGTGGCGGACGCGGTCACCGGCAGCCTCACCACGGACACCGGACTCGACTCGCTCGGCGAGCTGAGCAGCCTCGCGCAGAGCCTGCGGAACATCCCCTCGAGCGGGCTGAGGACGGTCACCATGCCCGTCGTCACCGCCCCGTCCGACCCCAACCGGATGGTGGCGCAGGAACCGGCCGCGAGCGAGCTGTGGGCGTCCCTGCGGTAGTCCGGAAAAGTCTCCCGGAAATTTCTTCAACTTGTTCGGGGGAGTGTGTCGATTGCGGCGTCTCCCGTTCGACGCAAGGGTGAGAGGCAGGGAAAGCCCCCGCCCTCCCGCACCGAGGAGTCACCATGCCGCGCTACCTGTCGATGATCCGCATCGATGAGCAGAACCTCCCCTCCGAGGCCCCCGACCCCGACTTCGAGGCGCGCATGGGCGCACTGTTCGAGGAGATCACCAAGGCCGGGGTCATGCTGGAGACCGCCGGGCTCACCCCCACCTCGCAGGGGACCCGGGTCACCTGGGAGGACGGCAAGCTGAGCTACACCGACGGGCCCTTCACCGAGACGAAGGAAGTCGTCGGCGGCTACGCCATCACCCAGTGCAAGGACATGGCCGAGGCGCTGGAGTGGACCAAGCGGTTCCTGGAGATCCACCCGAAGAACTGGACCGTCACCTCCGAGGTCCGCGAGATCGCCGAGAGCTGAGGGCCGTAAGGGCTCTCCCGGGACGCGCTTGCTGCGCCGCGGTACGGCTGCTCTGATGGGTGGCCGTGACGGAAGCAAGCGCGACGCAGGCGGTCGAGGCGGTATTCAGGATCGAGTCCGCGCGGATCATCGCCGGTGTCACCCGCATCGTGCGGGATGTCGGCATCGCCGAGGAGCTCGCACAGGACGCTCTGGTCGCCGCGCTGGAGCAGTGGCCGGAGTCGGGTGTCCCGGACAGACCGGGCGCCTGGCTCATGGCCACCGCCAAGCACCGCGCGATCGATCTCGTACGCCGCAAGGAGACGTACGCGCGGAAGCTGGCCGAGGTCGGGCGGAGCCTGGAGGACGTCCCGCCGCTCGAGCCGGGAGACTTCGACAGCACCGAGGACCCTCACCACATCGACGACGACCTGCTGCGGCTGATCTTCACCGCCTGCCACCCCGTGCTGTCGACCGAGGCCCGGATCGCGCTCACCCTGCGGCTGCTCGGCGGACTCACCACCGACGAGATCGCCCGGGCCTTCCTGGCGTCCGAACCGACCGTCGCCCAGCGCATCGTCCGCGCGAAGCGCACCCTGGGCCGGGCGGGCGTTCCCTTCGAAGTGCCGTACGGCCCCGAGCGCGCGGCCCGGCTCGACTCCGTCCTCGAAGTCATCTATCTGATCTTCAACGAGGGTTATTCGGCCACCGCGGGCGACGACTGGCTGCGCCCGGCGCTCTGCGAGGACGCGCTGCGGCTGGCCCGGGTGCTGGCCGGACTGATGGACAAGGAACCCGAAGTGCACGGCTTGGTGGCCCTGTTGGAACTCCAGGCGTCCCGCATCGCGGCCAGGACCGGGCCGGACGGTGCGCCCGTGCTGCTCGCCGACCAGAACCGGTCCCGCTGGGACCGGCTGCTGATCCGGCGCGGATACGCGGCCCTGGAGCGGGCGAACGCGGCGGGCGACACCCCGGGCCCCTACGCCCTGCAGGCCGCGATCGCCGCGTGCCACGCCCACGCGGTGACGTACGAGGAGACGGACTGGACGGTCATCGCCACGCTCTACGGACTGCTGCTGGAGGCGGCCCCGTCGCCGGTCGTCGAGCTGAACCGGGCGGTCGCCGTCTCGATGGCGCAGGGGCCGGCGGCGGGGCTCGCGCTGGTCGACGCCCTGGCCGGGGACCCGGCGCTGAAGGCGTACCACCTGCTGCCGAGCGTGCGCGGCGATCTGCTGGCGCGGCTGGGGCGCACGGACGAGGCACGCGCGGAGTTCCTGCGGGCGGCGGACCTGACCCGTAACGCGCGCGAGCGGGCGCTGCTGCTGGCCCGGGCGGAAAAGGAATCCGGCGTGGAGCGATGAGTTTCCGCGGCCCGCCCGGTCTACCTTGCACAGTCAACGCCCGTACGGACAGCCGAGGAGCAGACCATGCAGAAGATCAAGACCTTCCTGTGGTTCGACAGCCAGGCCGAGGAGGCCGCGCACTTCTACATCTCCGTCTTCGGCGGCGACTCGAAGGTGCTCGGCGTGTCGAACTACACCGAGTCGTCGCCCGGCGAGCCGGGCACCGTCATGACCGTCGACTTCCGGCTGGCCGGCCAGGAGTACGTGGCGCTCAACGGCGGTCCGCAGTTCCCGTTCACCGAGGCGATCTCGCTCGCCGTCGACTGCGAGACGCAGGCGGAAGTCGACGAGCTGTGGGACAGGCTCACCGACGGCGGCGAGGAGAGCCAGTGCGGTTGGCTCAAGGACAAGTACGGGCTGTCCTGGCAGATCGTTCCGCGCGGGCTGTCCGAGGCGCTCTCCCACCCCGACCCGGCCAAGGCGGACCGGGCCATGAAGGCCATGCTCGGCATGAAGAAGCTCGACATCGAGGCGCTGCGCAACGCCTGACGGCGTCCGTGCCGTCCGGCCGATGCGGACCCGTCCCGGTGGGCCGGGTGTGCGTCACGTGCCTCAAGGTCGCCCCGATGATCGGCAACTGACGGGCCATGGGCGGGAATCGGTCAACCGGCCGACCGGGCTGTACGCCACTGAGGTGGCCCGGGTCGGGCGGGCGCATCGGCCGGTCCGGCAGCCTCGTTGACCGCGTGACCGGGGCGCATCGGGCGCCCGTCGCGAGAGGAGCCATCATGGCCGACCAGTACGACTACAGCCCCGAGTCGGGGGCGGGCGGCGACGGCGCCGACGACTTCGAGTACGACGGCGCGGACGCCGGGTTCGACGGGTACAGCGAGTACCCGGACGGCCGGTCGGACAGCTGAGACCGGACGGGACGGGCGGGATCCCCGTTGCCACCGGCCCCGCCCGTCCCGCACACCGTTGCGGCCTCACCTCATCGGACGAGCGCCGTCGCGATCCCGTCGGTCGCGGCGATCAGCCACTCCGGGTCCCCGTGCAGCCGTCCCCAGTGGGCCGCCGTCACCGCACGCGCCTGCGCCCAGCGGCGCACCCGGTCGCGGTCCAGCTCGGCGGCGTCCGCGAAGAGCGAGACGCGGCGCTGCAGCGTGGCGTCCAGGGTGTCGAGGCGGCTGCGGAGCAGCGTGATCCCGTCGTACGCCGGGTCGCCCACCCAGCCCTTGGGGTCGATGGCCAGCCAGGGCTCGCGTGCGCCGGCGATCACGTTGCCGTAGTTCAGATCGCCGTGGACCAGGGTGTCCGGCTGCTCGCGGCCCAGTTCCCGTACGGTCGCCAGCACCGCGTCGGTGACGTACCGCGGCAGGGGCCCGGCCAGCCGTCCGGCGTGTTCGCGGATCTCCTGCTCCCACGCGTCGGACCGGTCGGCGAGCCGGGACAGCCCTTACGGAGCGCCGCTAGCGGATCTCGCTCGCCGTCCGGCGGTAGGTCGAGCGCCGGTCCGTGATGTTCGCCCAGAGGTCTCCGTACACGTTCCTCATGACCCCCGGCTCCCGCAGGAAGTCGTGCGGAAAACCGAGCGCTACCTCGCTGGCCGCGTCGAGCCGGTGCACCGCGGCGGCGTCGAGCGCGACATCGACACCGGCGAGATTGTCGACGAGCTGGCTCACCCTGGTGGCGGCGACGATCGGGATGATGTTCCCGGGCCGCCCGCACAGCCACGCCAGCGCCACCTGCGCCGGGCTCCAGCCGCCCTGTTCGGCGACCTCCAGCACCGCGGTGAGGACCTCCTCCTCCCGGCGATCGGCCCGATTGTCGAAGGCGGGCGCGTCCAGCCGGCCCGTTTCGCCGCGGCGGTACTTCCCGGTGAGCTTGCCTGCGGCGAGCGGGCTCCACGCCAGCACGGCCTGGTCGAAGGCGCGGGCCTGCGGCAGCAGTTCGCGTTCCGGGGTGCGCTCCAGCAGGTTGTACCGCAGCTGAGAACCGGCGAACGAGGTCCAGCCCCGCAGCTCGGCCATGGTGTTCGCCTGCGCGATCTCCCACGCCGCCCAGTCCGACACCCCGAGATAGAGCACCTTGCCGGACCGTACGAGGTCGTCGAGGGCGCGCATGACCTCCTCGACCGGGGTGAAGTTGTCCCGTGCGTGCACCCACAGCACGTCGATGCGGTCGGTACGCAGCCGGGCGAGGCTCGCCTCCACCGACTGGACCAGGTTCTTCCGGTGGTTGCCCGCCGCGTTCGGATCGCCCGTGCGGGTGGCGCAGCTGTACTTCGTGGCGAGTACGAACCGGTCCCGGCGGCCTCGGAGCAGTTCGCCGAGGATCGTCTCCGAGCTGCCGTTGGTGTAGTTGTTGGCGGTATCGATGAAGTTGCCGCCCGCGTCCGCGTACGCGTCGACGATCCGGGCGCTGGTCTCCTTGTCCGCGCCCCACCCCCAGTCCTCGCCGATGGTCATGGCGCCGAGGCTCAGCTCGCTCACCCGCAGGCCGGTCCGGCCGAACAGCGTGTACTGCACAGTGTTCTCCCTCGGTACGTGCGTGCATCCGGTCAGCCGGTCGCATTCGGACGTTACGAGCTGGAGCGCGCTTCAACGCAAGCCACGCCGAACTGTGCCCGCACCCGGTCGGTAGGCTCGGGCCCATGTCCCGCCGCGCACTGTTGCCGCCGCCCCCTCCACCCGTCGAGATACGGTCCTGGCCCGACAGGGAAGCCCTGCTCGCCGACCGGGCGTTCGTCCTCGGCGAGCTGGTCACCATGCATGTGGGGCGCGGCCGGCTGGTGCTGCTGTGGCTGTGGGGCGCCCTGTGCGCGCTCGGCTGGTCGCTGGTGGGGACCGCGATCCTGACGTTCGAGGAGTCGTACGACATCTTCGGTGCCGTCCTCGGCGTCGTCCTCGCCGTCCTGGGCGCCTGCTGTGTCGTGCCGTCGGTGGTCTTCGTCGTCGTCGGTCTGCGCCGCGACCGGAAGATCCGCCGACTGCTCGACGCCTGGGGCGAGTTGGACCGCGATCCGGACGGCGACATGCGGCTGCGTGCCTCCGGTGCGAGCCTCGCCTGGGTGCTCTCGTCGTTCGCGTTGTGTGCGGTCGGGCTGTACGCCTGCGTGGTCGTTCCGGCGGGTGCAAGGGCCCCCGAGGACACCTACGGTGCGGTCGCCCTCGTCATGGGGCTCGGGATGATCGGCTGGCTGCTCGGTCTGATCGGGGTCACCAAGGCGTTCGCGCACCGCCGTTGGGTGCTGAGGGTGCTCGTCGGGGCGCCCGGGCCCGAGCCGCTGTTCTCCGTCCGCGGCGGTGCTCACCGCTGAACGCGCCTCTATTCTGGCCGCGTAGCAGGATCCGCGCAGGGGGAGGGGTCATATGGAGTGGTACTGGTGGGTGCTCATCATCTTCTGGACCGGTGGCTTCGGATGGGTGGTCGACAACGTCCGTACGGCGCTGCGCAACCGGCACACCCGCAAGCTGGAACTGCTGGAGGCGGGCAAACAGGAACGCCTCGCCGTCGAGGCGGCGAACCGGCCGCCGGAGCCGATCTGCGGCTGCACGCACCACCTTGCCAAGCATGACAAGCAGGGCAAGTGCCATGAGCGGGTCGAGGTGCCGACGGCCTGGGACGAGAGCAAGAAGCCGGTCCGCTTCGAATCCGGGCAGTGCAACTGCCAGCAGTACGTGGGCCCGCAGCCGCTCTCCCAGGTGTACGCCGACGAACTGACCGATCTGACCTAGTGCCCTTCCCGGCACGCTTTGCCCCCGTCGCGCCGCCCGGCACGCACACTCGGACGACGCTCCTCACGGGGCAAACACACGCTAGGAGCTCGCACGCACGTCGGGCCGCACGGGGTGGCCGACCAGCATGGTCGGTGCCCCGGCGACCCGGGTCAGGAACACGGTCGCGGCGTTCGGGCCCTGGAGCTTCATCTTCCGGCGCAGCTCCTCCGGTTCGACGGCCGAGCCGCGCTTCTTGACGGTCAGGACGCCGACCTTCCGCTCCCGCAGCAGTGCCTTCAGCTTCTTCATGTTGAAGGGCAGTTGGTCGGTGATCTCGTACGCGGAGGCGTAGGGGGAGTTGTACGGCTCGTCGCTCGTGACGTACGCGATCGTCTCGTCGACCAGCCGGCCACCCGACCGCTCCACGACGTCGGCGACCAGATGGGCACGGATGACGGCGCCGTCCGGCTCGTACAGATAGCGGCCCACCGGTCCGACGGGCGGGGCGGGCAGTGCGGCCGGGGCCGACAGGGTCGCGCCCGCCGGGAGCAGTGTGGCGCGGTACGAGCCCGGGGCGAACCCTTCACCGAACCAGAGCACCGCCTCCTTGACATCGCCGGCGTCCGAGATCCACTCGGCCTCCGCCTGCGCCGGGATCGCCTCGTGCGGGATGCCGGGGGCGATCTTCAGTGCGGCACGGGGGGCCGTCAGCGCGGCGGCGGTCGCCCAGGAGAGCGGTGGCGAGTACGCCTCGGGGTCGAAGATCCTGCCGCGTCCGCCGCGCCGGGCCGGGTCGACGAAGACCGCGTCGTACGCGGACGTGTCGATCTCGGTGACATCGGCGCAGCGCACCTCGATCAGGGTGTCGAGACCGAGTGCGGCGGCATTGGCGCGGGCCACCTCGGCGGTCAGCGGGTCGCGGTCCACGGCGAGGACGGAGATGCCCGCGCGGGCGAGGGCGAGGGCGTCGCCGCCGATCCCGCAGCAGAGGTCGGCGATGCTGTGTACGCCCGCTTCGGCGAAGCGCCGGGCGCGGTGGGTGGCGACCGAGGTGCGGGTCGCCTGCTCGACGCCGTTCGGGGTGAAGAACATCCGGTACGCGTCCTCGGCGCCGAACTTCGCCACCGCCCGCTGCCGCAGCCGTGCCTGCCCCAGCGCCGCCGACACCAGCGGGGCCGGATGGCTGCGGCGCAGCCGGGTCGCGGTGGCGAGCTCCTGGGAGGGGTCGTACGCCCGCAGCTCGGCGAGGAGTGCCTCGCCCTCGGGGGTACGCAGGGCCGTGAAGGCGGCGAGCGGGTCGGTCGGGTCGGTCGGATCGAAGGCGTTCACCGGCCCATTGTGAGCCAGCCGGGGGACCGCGCGGGCCCGGCGGAGGTGTCGGAGCCAGCGGCCGAGCCCCCACTGGCAGTATGCGAAACCACGCAGCTTGTACGACAAAAGGAAGATTTAACCGCGCAGGGGTATGGGTCGGCCCTGATGCGGCGCGGGCCGTCATGAGGACCGTCACGGACAAGGGGTACGCCGCGGCCCGGCTGGAGGACTACGCATGAGGAGGGCGCACCGGCTGCTCGCCGGCCTACTGGCAACCGGTGCGCTCCTGACGGCCACCGCCGGGTGCGCGCAGTCGGTCGACCCGATCGAACGGCTGGGCCGGAAGGCCGCGCAGAAGGTGAGCCGGCCGCACCGGACGCCGGAGCCGGAGCCGGGACCAGCGTCGGGGGCGGAGCCGGAGCGGCGGGCGGGTGTGCGGGGTGATCAGGGGGCCGCGGGGCCGACGGTCGTCGGCTCCTGCGGTCGGCCGGGTCGGCTGCCGGAGACCGGGCCCACGGCGTCGTCCTCGCCGCTGAGGCACTGGCGGCCGGACCGTCCGGGACCGTCCGGCGGAGCGGGCGCCGGTACGGGGTGCGAGCGGCGGTAGTCGACGTGCCCGGTCCGCACCGTCATGAGGCACGGTGCGATCGCGGCGAAGGCCTGGACCGGGCCCGGGGCCGGTTCGCGCGCAGCGGTGCGACGCCGATCGCGACGACCGCCGGGGTGAGCACCCCGAATGTGATCACGGCCCGGTTCGTCGGCGGTTGGTTCGGCCGCCTCGGGCGGGTCGGTGCAGGAGGCGGCCCGGCCCGCCCCGGCCGCCCGGAGGGGCCATCAGGGGCGGAACCGGAGCGATGTCGAGACCTGTCCCGACAGTCGGCGCCGACGCGGGGGCGCGACGTCCGGCATCTCCCCGCCGTCGTACGGAACGGTGCGGTCCGTCCCTGCGTTCCCCGTACGTCGACCCATCGGGACAGTCCGGTGCGGTGACGCCACGACCGGACTGAATTGGCACTCCGCTTGACCGAGTGCTAATCGCGGTCATAGTGTCAGCTCTGGCACTCCCCGCTGGAGAGTGCCAGCAGTACTGTGCGACCGGCAGGTCCGGCACCCGCGACGACGGACCCACCTGATCGCCACCCCAGACAGTTAACCCCGCAGTTAACCCCGAGATCTCCGAAGGGGGAGGCCGGATCGTGACGACCACCAGCTCCAAGGTTGCCATCAAGCCGCTTGAGGACCGCATTGTGGTCCAGCCGCTCGACGCCGAGCAGACCACGGCCTCTGGCCTGGTCATCCCGGACACCGCCAAGGAGAAGCCCCAGGAGGGCGTCGTCCTGGCCGTGGGCCCGGGTCGCTTCGAGAACGGCGAGCGCCTGCCGCTCGACGTCAAGACCGGTGACATCGTGCTGTACAGCAAGTACGGCGGCACCGAGGTGAAGTACAACGGCGAGGAGTACCTCGTCCTCTCGGCCCGCGACGTGCTCGCGATCATCGAGAAGTAATTCACACACGTTTGCTTCCGTTCTGCGCCCCTGGTCCCCTGCGAGATAACAAGCCGGGCGGTCAGGGGCGCAGTTCGTTCGAGAGGACAGTTCAGCTCCCATGGCGAAGATTCTGAAGTTCGACGAGGACGCCCGTCGCGCCCTTGAGCGCGGCGTCAACAAGCTTGCCGACACGGTCAAGGTGACGATCGGCCCCAAGGGCCGCAACGTCGTCATCGACAAGAAGTTCGGCGCTCCCACCATCACCAACGACGGTGTCACCATCGCGCGCGAGGTCGAGCTCGACGACCCGTACGAGAACCTCGGTGCCCAGCTGGTGAAGGAGGTGGCGACCAAGACCAACGACGTAGCGGGTGACGGCACCACCACCGCCACCGTGCTCGCCCAGGCGCTCGTCCGCGAGGGCCTGCGCAACGTTGCCGCGGGTGCTTCCCCGGCCGCCCTGAAGAAGGGCATCGACGCCGCGGTCAAGGCTGTGTCCGAGGAGCTCCTCGCGACCGCCCGCCCGATCGACGACAAGTCCGACATCGCCGCCGTGGCCGCGCTCTCCGCGCAGGACTCGCAGGTCGGCGAGCTCATCGCGGACGCGATGGACAAGGTCGGCAAGGACGGTGTCATCACCGTCGAGGAGTCCAACACCTTCGGTCTGGACCTCGAGTTCACCGAGGGCATGGCCTTCGACAAGGGTTACCTGTCCCCGTACATGGTGACCGACCAGGAGCGTATGGAGGCCGTCCTCGACGACCCGTACATCCTGATCCACCAGGGCAAGATCGGCTCGATCCAGGAGCTGCTCCCGCTGCTGGAGAAGGTCATCCAGGCCGGTGGCTCCAAGCCGCTGCTGATCATCGCCGAGGACGTCGAGGGCGAGGCCCTGTCGACCCTGGTCGTCAACAAGATCCGTGGCACCTTCAACGCCGTC
Source organism: Streptomyces sp. NPDC057565 (assembly GCF_042801455.1). NCBI lineage: Bacteria > Bacillati > Actinomycetota > Actinomycetes > Kitasatosporales > Streptomycetaceae > Streptomyces > Streptomyces sp. NPDC057565. The sequence continues at coordinate 44,681 of NZ_JBHVFU010000022.1, forward strand.
GCGGTGAAGGCCCCGGGCTTCGGTGACCGCCGCAAGGCCATGCTCGGCGACATCGCCACCCTCACCGGTGCGACCGTCATCGCCGAGGAGGTCGGCCTCAAGCTCGACCAGGCCGGTCTGGACGTGCTGGGCACCGCCCGCCGTGTCACCGTCTCCAAGGACGACACGACCATCGTGGACGGCGGCGGCGAGCCCGGCGACGTCAAGGGCCGGGTCAACCAGATCAAGGCCGAGATCGACGCCACCGACTCCGACTGGGACCGCGAGAAGCTCCAGGAGCGCCTCGCGAAGCTGGCCGGCGGCGTGTGCGTGATCCGTGTCGGTGCCGCCACCGAGGTGGAGCTCAAGGAGAAGAAGCACCGTCTGGAGGACGCCATCTCCGCGACCCGCGCCGCGGTCGAGGAGGGCATCGTCTCCGGTGGTGGCTCCGCTCTGGTCCACGCCGTCAAGGTCCTCGAGGGCAACCTCGACAAGGCCGGCGACGAGGCCACCGGTGTCGCGGTCGTGCGCCGCGCCGCGGTCGAGCCGCTGCGCTGGATCGCCGAGAACGCCGGCCTCGAGGGTTACGTCATCACCTCGAAGGTCGCCGAGCTCGACAAGGGCCAGGGCTTCAACGCCGCGACCGGCGAGTACGGCGACCTGGTGAAGGCCGGCGTCATCGACCCGGTCAAGGTCACCCGCTCCGCGCTGGAGAACGCCGCGTCCATCGCGTCGCTGCTGCTGACGACCGAGACCCTGGTCGTCGAGAAGCCGGCCGAGGAAGAGGCCGAAGCCGGTCACGGCGGCCACGGTCACTCGCACTGACGAGCTGACACCTGGGCTCACCGCCGCACAAGGCCCCCGTTCCCGCTGTTCAGCGATGGGAACGGGGGCCTTCGGCTGTCCTTTGCCGTTGGATCAGTGGAGCGCGCCGAGCTGGTGCATCAGGCCGAGAAGGTCCTCGTGCCACCAGCCTTCCTGGATCCTGCCGTCCTTGAACCGGAAGATCGTGGTGCCCGTCATGGTGCACTGCCTGCCCGTGGGGGCGATCCCCATGAAGTCGCCCTCGTGGGTGCCGGTCCAGGTCCACAGCGTCACGACGTCGTCACCCTCGCAGACCTGCCGGTCCAGGCTGATGGTGAAATCGAAGGCCGCACGCCATCTGATCACGTCGTTCTTCAGGGAGCCGGACCCGATCACCGTGTCCTGTTCCTTGGCGACGTCGTGGTCGATGTAGTCGGGCGCGAACACCTCGTCGATGGCTTCGAGGTTGCCCCCGACGGCGATCTCGTGGAAGAACCGGCGCGACAGTGTCTGGTTCAACTGTTCGTCACGGACCACATCGAGGTCGGTGAAGGTGGGCATTCCGTTGCAGAGCGCCACCATCTCCTGGAAGATCTGGTCGGTCTCCGGCAGCTTCGAGTTCGCCATCGCATCTTCGTACGAAGGGAATTCGACGATCTCGACGAAGTGGGACCCGTCGGAGCGGTCCTTGCCGATGAGGCTGTGCGTGGCCGTCCGGGTGCCCTTGGTCCGTTCGACCCATTCGTCCATGAGGCGGTCCATGTCGTCGAACCGCTCCGTCTTGCAGTCGATTACTTGTACGAATCTCATGGCGTCTCCCGGTCCTGCAGTCTGGATGGGATCCTTCCAGTTTAGAGGAGCTCAGTGAGCCAGAGGGTTTTCGACGTTCGGGGCTCAGGCCGAGTGCTGCAGGCTCCCGGCGTGCACGGGGTCCGCGAAGGGCAGGCCGGACGCGAACCGCTCCATCTCGTCGAGTGCCTGGTCGGCCATCCGGTGCAGCTCATCGCCCTGCGAGCCCGCGATGTGCGGAGTGAGCAATACATTCGGCAGCTCGTACAACGGCGAGAGCGCGGGCGGAAGTTCGGGATCCGTCACATCCAGCACCGCGTGCAGCCGCCCGCTCCGCAGCTCCGCAAGCAAGGCGTCCTCGTCGATCAGCGACCCGCGAGCCGTGTTGATCAGCGTCGTGCCCGTCGCCATCGCCGCCAGCTGCGCCGCGCCCATCAGATGGCGCGTCTCCGGCAGCTGCGGCGCATGCACGGAGACGACGGAGCTGCGTGCGCACAGCTCGTCCAGCGCCGCGAGCCGTACGCCCAGCCGGGCCGCCTCCGCCGCGTCGACGTAGGGGTCGTACAGCAGGACGTCCAGGTCGAAGGGGCGCAGCAGCTCGATCACCCGTCGGCCGATGCGGGATGCTCCGATGATGCCGACGGTGCGGCGGTAGTTGCCGGAGCCGGCGAGCTCCTGGAGCCAGTCGTGGTCGGTGCGCAGGGCGGCGTAACGCTGCGCGGTCTGCAGCACCCGCTTGCCCGCGAAAAGGATCGCGGCAAGGGTGAACTCGGCGACGGGCAGCGCATTGGCACCGGCCGCCGAGGTGACGGCGATCCCGCGTTCCCAGCAGGCGTCCGTGATGTGGTGCTTCACGGAACCGGCGGCGTGCACCACGGCGCGCAGCCGCGGTGCGGCGTCCAGCACCTCGGCGGTCAGCGGTGTCGCACCCCAGCAGGTCAACAGCACCTCGGCCTCGGCGAGCGCGGCGGCCGTCTCCGGTGTCGGGTCGGCCAGGTCGTGGGCGACGAAGCGGGGATCCGTACGGGTGAGGGCGGCCAGTCGTGTGCGGTGGCGGTCGGCGAGGAGCCGGTCGGCGATGCCGGGGCCCATCGCCAGCAGGGCTTTCGGCCGGTTGTCAGTGGCGTGGGGCATGGTGTAACTCGGACTCCTCAAAGGGCGCTCGGCTCAAGGGGCGGGCGACGGTCACTTGACGCTTCCGGCGGTCAGACCCGCCTTCCAGTGCCGCTGCAGGGAGACGAAGGCGACGATCAGGGGGATCACGGCGAGGAGGGATCCGGTGACGACGAGCGGATAGAAGCTCGGCTCGCCGTGGGTGTTGGTGTTCCAGGAGTACAGACCGAGGCTCAGCGGGAACAGCTTGCGGTCCGACAGCATCACGAGGGGGAGGAAGAAGTTGTTCCAGATCGCGGTGAACTGGAAGAGGAAGACGGTCACGAAGCCCGGCATGACCATGCGCAGCCCGATCGACCAGAAGACGCGCAGCTCGCCGGCTCCGTCGATACGGGCGGCCTCCAGCGCCTCGTTGGGGATGTAGCCGGTGGAGAACACCCGGGCGAGGTAGACGCCGAACGGATTGACGAGGACCGGGATCAGCACCGACCAGTAGGTGTTGACGAGACCGGTTTTGGACGCCAGGAGATACATCGGCAGGGCGAGCGCGGTGGTCGGGACCAGCACGCCCATCAGTACCAGGCCGAACAGCTTCTCCTTGCCCCGGAATTCGTACTTGTCGAAGGCGTACCCCGCGGCGACACAGATCAGCGAACAGACGACCGCGCCGCCGCCCGCGTAGAAGAGGCTGTTGAGGTACCAGCGGAAGTAGATGCCGTCGCCGTAGGAGGCGAGGTTCGACAGGTTCTCGCCGAGGTTGAAGCCGTCGAAGGAGAACGCGTTGCCCGCGAGCAGATCGCCGGTGTCCTTGGTTGCGGCGGTGACCAGCCAGACGAGAGGGAAGAGCATGTAGACGACCGCGAGGATCAGGAAGCCGTTGACCGCCGTCCTGGACATCCAACGGCTCTTGGGGGCTGAGGAGTTCATGCCTTCCTGCCCTTCCGGCCGGTGAAGCGGGTGACGACGAAGGACAGCAGTGCGGCGGTGAGGGCCAGCAGGATGGAGGCCGCGGCCGCGAGGCCGTAGTCGTTGCGTTCGAAGGCCGCGGTGTACGCGTACATGTTCGGCGTCCAGGTGGAGGAGACGGCGGATCCGGTGCCCTTGTTGAGGATCAGCGGTTCGGTGAACAGCTGCAGCGAGCCGATGACCGTGAACAGGGCGACCATCACGACGGAGGCGCGGATCAGCGGCACCTTGATGCTCAGCGCGATGCGCCAGGCGCCCGCCCCGTCGACCGTGGCCGCTTCGAGCACGGAGCGGTCGATGGCCTGCAGCGCCGCGTAGAAGATCACCATGTTGTAGCCGAGCCATTCCCACAGGGCGATGTTGACGACGGACGGGAGCGCGCCCTCGGGGGAGAAGAAGTCGAAGCCGATGCCGCCGGACTCCATGGCGCTGATGACCGGGCTGAGCTGCGGCGTGTAGAGGTACACCCAGATCAGCGCGGCGATGATGCCCGGCACGGCATGTGGCAGGAAGAGCGCGAGCTGGAAGAACCGGCGGGCGCGGGCCAGCGTGGAGTCCAGCAGCAGGGCGAGGGCGAGGGCCCCGATGAGCAGCAGCGGAATGTAGAAGAGGCAGTATCCGAGGAGTACAGCGAAGCCCTCGCGGAATGCCCGGTCACCCAGCGCCGCCGCGTAGTTGTCGAGTCCGCTGAAGACGGTCTCGGTGCCGCCGAAGCCCAGGCCGGACTGTTTCTCGGTGAACAGGCTGAGCCAGACCGCGTATCCGATCGGCACCACCATCGCCAACGTGAACAGTACGAAGAAGGGCCCCAGCAGGATGGCGGCGGCTCTGGTCGTCCGGGCGCGGTTCATCAGCCTGCGTCCTCGACCTTCAGACCGCGCTTCTTCAGCTCGGCAACCGTGGCGTCATGGCCCGCCTTGACCGCGTCGGTGATCGTCGTGCCGCCGGCCGCGACCTTGCCGAACTGGTCCTTGATGGTGGTGTTCGTCGTGCCGGTCGTCGGACCCCAGGTCCAGTCGGGGCCGATGGACGCCGCCGCGTCCTCGAACACCTGGTAGATGTCCTCGCCGCCGTAGAAGTCCGCGTCGAAGGCCTTCTTCGCGACCGGACGCAGCTCGGCCGCGGCCGGGAAGGCGCTCGACGTGCCGGACTCGATCCGGGCCTTGATGCCGTCCTCGGTGGTCGACATCCAGGTGGCGAACTCGACCGCGGCCTTCGCCTTCTTGCTGGTCTTCGTCACCGCGAAGGTGGAGCCGCCGAGCATGCCGCTGGCCGGCTTGCCGTCCCAGCTGGGCATCGGGGCGACCGCCCACTTGCCGCTCTGCTCGGGCAGGGTGCCCTTGAGGACGCCCGCGCCCCAGGCGGCGCCGAGATAGCCGACGGTGCCGCCGCTCTTCAGGGAGTTGGTCCACTCGGGGCTGAACGAGGCGTTGGCACGGATCAGGTCGTCGTCGAGCAGACCCTGCCAGTAGTCGGCGACCTTGTTGGTGGCCGCGTCGGTCGTGTCGACCTTCCAGGTGTCGCCCTCGGCCTTGAACCACTGGGCGCCGGCCTGCCAGGTCATTGCCTGGAACGTGGTCGGGTCGTCGGGGAAGAACGTGCCGATGCGGGCCTTCTTGTCGGCCTTCTTGATCTTCTCGGCCGCCTTGCGGAACTCGTCCCAGGTGGTGGGGACCTCGACGCCGTACTTCTCGAACAGGTCCTTGCGGTAGTAGAAGGACTGCGGCGAGGCGTCGAAGGGGACGGCCCAGTTCTTGCCGCCGAGCGTGGTCAGCTCCACCGCCTGCGGCAGCAGCTTCTTCCTGATGTCCTCGGTGAAGTACTGGCCTATGTCCTGAAGTGCGCCCTGACTGACGTACTCCGGAAGCTGCGGGTACTCGATGGACACCAGGTCGGGGGCGTTGCCCGCCTTCACCGCGTTGGAGATCTTGGCGTAGCCGCCCGCGTTGCCGGACGGGATCTCCTCGTACACGACCTTGATGTTCTTGTGCGAGGCGTTGAACGCGTCAACGACCTCCTTGGATCCCTTGGCCCAGCCCCAGAAGGTGATGCTGACGGGCTTGCCGTCACTTCCGGTGGCGGCGCTGTCGTCGCCGCTGCCGCCGCAGGCCGTGAGTACGGCGAGGGCGGTGGCGGCGCCGACGAGGGCAAGGGACGTTCTGCTCGAACTGCGGCTCACAGCGAGGCTCCTGAACAGGCGACGACATTGGCGTTGGCCGTGATCCTTGAACCAGTCGTGACCGAAGTCAAGAGCGAAAGATTGATTGATCGAAAAAAGATCAAAGAAGTTACGTACGGAAGCGGATGGTGAGAGCTGCCGGAGGGGTCGCGGGGGACGGGTTACGGGAGGGGTGAACCGCACGAGTCGCGGACCCGCAGCTGCGGCAGCAGCGTCAGATGGCGCCGCGGCGCGCCCGCGCCCTCGCCCAGCCGTTCCACCAGCAGCTCGGTGGCATGCCGGCCCACATCGCGCTTGGGCGGCGCCACCGCCGTCAGGGGCGTGTCGGCGAGCGCCGCCACCTCGTCGTCGTACGCGATCAGCGCCAGGTCGTCCGGCACCCGCACACCCAGCTCGGCCAGGCGCTGCACCACCTGGATCGCGTCCACGTCGTTGTGGATCAGCGCCGCCGTGGCCACCCCCGAGACGACCGCCTCGCGCAGCGCCTGCACCGCCGCCTCGAAGGCGTCGGGGGCCAGCTCCGCCGGTACGGAATCGATCACGTCCTGCGGTGCGCGCAGCCCCAGCACGGCCAGTGCCTCCGCGTATCCGGACCGCACCGCGATCGCTGTCGGGGAATCGGCACGGGCCATCAGCAGCGGGGCCCCGTGCCCCAGTTCCACCAGGTGGCGCACGGCGAGCAGTACCCCGTGGGCATGGTCCGAGCAGACCCGGTCCAGGCCGTCCAGCCGCGAGCCCGCGGCGGGCCGACGCTCCAGCAGCACCGTGGGCACGGGCAGTGAGGCGATCCAGTCGCCGAATGCCGCCGGGTCGCCCGGATGCTGCCAGCCGGGTGCGATCAGCAGGCCCTCGGCGCCCGCCGAGAGCAGCCCGTCGGTGCGCGCGTGGTCCTCCTCGGGCCGGTAGTCCGAGATCCGCAGGATCAGCCGGGCCCCGGCCCGGGCCGCCGCCTCGTGCGCCCCGCGGATGACCTCGGCGAAGTAGTACGTCGCTGAGGGGGCGAGCATGCCGAGGACCAGGCCGCTGCCCGCGCCGGAGGCGGAGGCGGCACCGGGAGCCGCGTGGTCCTGCGGCCAGGAGACCGAGCCGTGCACCCGGTCCAGCAGGCCCCGGCCCGCCAGCTCCTCCACGTCCCGGCGCACCGTGACGGGCGAGACGCCCAGCTGGGAGGCGAGATCGGAGACCCGGGCCGAGCCCCGTTCCCGAACCAGCCCCAGCAGCCGGTCATGACGTTCAGCAGCAGTTTCGCGCACGGCAGCAGTCCCCTCGCAGTGATCCGACCCCGGGATCGACCCTAGTCCAACGTGATCGAACGATGGCAGTTTCGATCATTCAAACGTAATCCATTGACGTTCGATCAATCCGAGTCCAGGATTCCGGCGATGCCGACTCGACCCTGACTGTTCGTACGGAGGAATTGTGAGACATCGCGTCACCGCCGCAGCGCTCGCGGCCCTGACTGCTGCCGCGGGTGTGACCGTCGCGGGCCAGACGACCGCGCAGGCCGCGCCCACCGGCCGCACGTTCCATGTCGACTGCTCGGCCGACCCGGCCGGTGCCACCGGCAGCAAGGAGCATCCGTGGACCACCCTGGCCGAGGCCGGCGCCCCCACCTACGGCCCCGGCGACCGGCTGCTCTTCAAGCGCGGCACCACCTGCACCGGCACCCTCGCCCCGCGGGGTGAAGGCTCGGCCCGCGCGCCCTTCACCATTGCCGACTACGGCAGCGGCGAGGCCCGCGCGAAGCTCGACGGCGCGGGCGCCCACGACGTCGTCCTGCTCTCCAACACGCAATACGTGCACCTCGGCGACCTGGAGATCACCAACGCCGCCGCCCCCGGCAGCGAGCGCAACGGGGTCCGGCTGCGCCTGACCGACTACGGCACCGCCCGCGGCTTCAAGATCTCCGGCCTGTACATCCACGATGTGCGCGGAGGCGACTACAAGACGGTCTCCGGCTCCAGCGCGATCCAGATCGCGGTCGAGGGGAAGACGAAGCCCAGCGCGTACGACGGTCTCGACATCAGCCACAACCGCATCGAGGACGTCGACCGCGAGGGCATCTACTTCAAGTCGACGTTCTCCAAGCGCGATCTGGTCGGCCAGCAGCAGGACCCGAACGTCTACCCGGGGGAGTGGACGCCCAGTACCGGCGTGCGGATCCACCACAACACGCTGAAGTCCCTCGCGGGTGACGGCATGAAGCTCGACACCACCAGCGGCGCCCGCGTCGACCACAACAGGGTCGACGGCTTCCAGCTCCGCTCGCCCTCCGCCAACGCCGGTATCTGGACCTTCAACACCGACGACACGACCATCGAGTACAACGAGGTCTCGGGCGGCGGAAACACCCACGACGGCATGTCCTTCGACGCCGACGGCGCCTCGCAGAACACCGTCTTCCAGTACAACTACAGCCACGACAACGCCGGCGGCTTCCTGCTGATCTGCCCGTACAGCGGTGCCAAGACCATCGGCACGGTCGCCCGCTACAACGTCAGCCGGAACGACGGCGCGCGCCTCATCCAGAACTGCTGGGGCCCGATCCTCGACACGCAGATCTACAACAACACCTTCCACAACAAGGAGAAGGTGCCCGGCTACCTCGTCCAGGACGACGCCGGAAGCCCCGCCACCACCCAGCACGAACTGTCCATCCGCAACAACATCTTCGTGAGCGAGGGCACCGGCGGCTACGCCTTCAAGAACCCGACCCCCGGGCTCTCCTTCGACCACAACGCGTTCCACGGCATCGAGATGACCCGCCCCAACCCCGGCGGCATCACCGAGGACCCGAAGCTGCGGGACGACTTCCGGCTCGGCGAGGGCTCGCCCGCCCTGGCCGCCGGAGCCGTCATCGAGAACAACGGCGGCAAGGACTGGTTCGGCAACGAGCTGAAGCCCGGCGCCCCCAACATCGGCGCGTACGCGGGCCGCGGCGTCAAGTAATCCGCACACCGTCCGACCGCCCTACTGCGGACCGTACTTGCGGCCTGTCTTGGAGGTGACCCCTCCGAGCAGGCCGCGCGGCGTCACCTTCACCAGCCCCATCAGCGCCTTGTACCGCGCGTCGGGGATCGACACCGACTTCCCGCGCGCGAGATCCGCCAGCGCCGAGGCGACCAGCCTGTCCGCGTCGAGCCACATCCAGCCCGGAATGTTGTCGGTCCCCATCCCGGCGCGCTCATGGAACTCGGTCCGTACGAAGCCGGGGCACAGCGCCATCAGCCGCACCCCCGAACCGGCCAGGTCCTTCGCCGCGCCCTGGGTGAACTGAACGACCCACGCCTTGGACGCGCCGTACGTCCCGCGCGGCACGAACGCCGCCACCGAGGCCACATTGACCACCCCGCCCCGCCCGCGTTCCTTCATCCCCGCCGCGGCAGCCGAGGTCAGCCGCAGCACCGCCTCGCAGTGCACCTTCAACATCTTCAGCTCGTCCGCCATCGACACATCCAGATAGCGGCCCTTGTTGCCGAACCCGGCATTGTTGATCAGCAGATCGACGGGCTGCCGGCGGTCCGTCAGCCGCGCCTCGACCGAGGCGATCCCGTCGTCCTCGGAGAGGTCGGCGATCAGCACCTCGGCCTCGATGCCGTGCCGGTCGTGCAGTTCGGTGGCCTGTTCCCGGAGTCGCTCGGTGCTGCGCGCCACCAGCACCAGATTGTGCCCGTCGGCCGCGAGACGCCGCGCGAAGGCGGCCCCGATTCCCGCGGTCGCACCCGTAATCAATGCAGTCGTCATACGCGGCACGTTAGTGCCCCGCACACCGCACTGATCACTCGCCCGGTGCCTGCGCCGCCACGTACTTCAGAGCGGTGCGCAGCGTCTCGGGATGCAGTGCGTCCCGGGCCGTGAGCAGCTCCGGCAGCAGGTCCCGTCGCACCGTCACCGCCAGGAACTGCATCCGTACGGTGATGTCGTGGTCCGGCCGGTGCACGATCTCGACCGGGTCCCCGGCGCGGATCTCGCCCGGCTCGATCACCCTCAGGTAGGCGCCCGGCGCGGCCGCCTCGGTGAATCGCTTGACCCAGCGCTTCTCTCCGAGGTGACCGGCGAACGTGCGGCACGGAATGCGACCCGACGTCACCTCCAGGACCAGATCGGCTCCGATCCGCCAGCGTTCGCCGATCCTCGCGCCGCTCACGTCCAGTCCGGCGGTCGTCAGGTTCTCGCCGAACGCGCCATTGGCCAGCGGGCGGCCGAGCGAACGCTCCCAGGCGTCGAGATCCTCACGGGCGACGGCGTACACGGCCTGGTCCGAGCCGCCGTGATGGCGCAGATCGCACACCGCGTCCCCGGCCACCCCACTGCCGCCGGTGCCCTTGGGGCCGGGGTCGGTGACCCGCACCGGGCCGTCGACCGGCTGCTTGTCGATCCCGGTCACGCCGCCGGCGGCGTCGGTGTAGTCGACGGCCTCGGGCCGTCCCGCATTCACAGTCAGCAGTTCCATGCAGCGAACGCTAGTGCCGTGACCGGCAGTGTTTGCCCATGAGGGGCGTTCTCCGGTGCGTGCGGTCGCACGGCGGCCGGACGTCCTTGGATGCGGTCTCCCCTGCTCGAACGGAGTCGAGAGCTCGAGGAAGCAGCCACCAGGGCTTTTGGCCGACGGGGCGAGCGGGCGTGCTCGGCGGTGCGACGGGGCAAAGCCTGCCGGGAGGGGCACTGACGACCCCATCCTCAAAGATGCATGCGAATATTTCGCACCCCACCCAAGCTGCCCTTATGGTTGAAGAGTGATCGAAGCCCGTCATCTCCGTGTCCTGCGCGCCGTGGCCGCCACCGGCTCGTTCTCCGCCGCTGCGCGCGAACTGGGCTGCACCCAGCCCGCGGTCAGCCAGCAGATGAAGGCCCTGGAGTCCTCGGCCGGCACCACGCTGCTGATCCGCACAGGCCGCGAGATGCGGCTCACCCAGGCGGGTGAGGCGCTGGTACGTCACGCGTCCGGCATCCTCGCCGGGCTGACCGCCGCCGAGGAGGAGGTCGCTGCGATCGCCGGGCTGCGGGCCGGCCGGGTCCGGCTCGTCTCGTTCCCCAGTGGCAGCTCCACTCTGGTTCCCGGGGCTCTGGCCGCCCTGCGCGCCGCCCACCCGGGGACGAGGGTCTCCCTGGTCGAGGCGGAGCCGCCGCGCTCGGTCGAGATGCTCAGGGAGGGCGACTGCGACATCGCGCTGGCGTTCCGCTACGGCGCCTCGGGCGGCGAGTGGGAGGACCTGGTCGTGCGCCCGTTGCTCACCGACCGGCTGATCGGCCTGGTTCCCGAGGGGCACCGGCTGGCCGGTGCGGACGCGGTGGGGATCGGTGAACTGGCCGACGAGTCCTGGATCGCGGGCTGCCCGCGCTGCCGGCGGCAGCTGGTGGAGGTCTGCGAGGAGTCCGGCTTCGTCCCCCGGATCGACTTCGCCACCGATGACTACCCTGCGGTGGTCGGCCTGGTCGGCGCCGGTCTGGGAGTGGCCGTGCTGCCGGCGCTGGCGATCGAGTCGGTGCGCCCCAAGGGGGCCCGCACCGTGACGGTGGAGCCGGCGATCGAACGCGAGATCGTCGCACTGACTCTTCCTGACCTGGCCCACGTCCCCGCCGTGGCGGCCACGCTGGATCAGCTGTCCCTGGCTGCCGCCCGCTAGGCCGGGGCCACGCATGCCACTGGCCCGCCCCGCAGGCATGCGGTGCAGGAACGTTTCTTCTGTTGTCGTGCGGAGTGCCTAAGGGTCAGGTGTGCCCGGATGGGGCGGCCATCCCCGGAGGTGCTGCCGCGATCAGTCGGTTGCGGGCCCGTCCCATGAGCTCCTCGCGCTCGTCCTCGGTCAGTCCGCCCCACACCCCGTAGGGCTCCCGCACCGCCAGGGCGTGCGCTGCGCACTCGGCGCGTACCGGGCATCGCATACAGACCTCTTTCGCCGAGTTCTCGCGGGCGCTCCGTGCCGCGCCGCGCTCACCCTCCGGATGGAAGAACAGCGAACTGTCGACCCCACGGCAGGCCGCCAGCAGCTGCCAGTCCCACAGATCGGCGTTGGGTCCGGGAAGGCGGGAGAAATCTGCCATTGCTTGTCCCCTCGAAACCATGGTGGGTAGGAAACGTCGTTGGCGTTCGTCGTTGGACCGGTGCCCATGACCGTACATCTGCGGTGCTAGTAGATGTAAATATGACTGATTGCGAATCTAGCCACAGACACCAGTAAAAGGGAAGAAAACCGACTAAATGGGGCATACGTTGAAGTGAAAGTTCGGTTGACGGCTTGACCAACCGCGCCGCTCTCCTCTGTGCGCGGTCCCTCACGTAGAGTGCCGAACCCGCCCCGCGGGCCCGTAACTCTTTCGAGTGACCATCGTTGAGAGTGCGGAGGCGGTTGGCAGAAAAAGCGATCGGTCAGATGTCCGAGAGCGTCAACCGCACAGGTGACGACTTGTATCAGCCTGGAGGCTCAAGGTGATGCGCATCAGCTGCGGAGGACGGCCATGACATCCGTCCTCGTCTGCGACGACTCCCCGCTTGCCCGAGAGGCGCTCCGTCGCGCGGTCGCGACCGTGCCCGGCGTCGAGCGTGTGACGACGGCGGCCAACGGCGAGGAAGTCCTCCGCCGCTGGGGAGCCGACCGTTCGGATCTGATTCTGATGGACGTACGTATGCCCGGTCTGGGGGGTGTGGAGACGGTCCGGCGGCTCCTCTCCGCCGACCCGGGGGCCCGGATCATCATGCTGACCGTCGCGGAGGACCTGGACGGTGTCGCGCTCGCGGTCGCCGCCGGTGCCCGCGGATATCTGCACAAGGACGCCTCCCGCGCGGAGCTGCGGGCGACCGTCACCCAGGCGCTGGCCGATCCGACGTGGCGGCTCGCCCCGCGTCGGCTGCGGTCCGCCGAGATGGGTGCGGCGCCCACGCTCACTGCGCGTGAGATCCAGGTGCTCGAAGGGATGAGCCATGGCCGTTCCAACGCGGAGATCGGGCGCGAGCTCTTCCTCTCCGAGGACACCGTGAAGACGCACGCCAGACGGCTGTTCAAGAAACTCGGCGCCTCGGACCGGGCGCATGCCGTCGCGCTCGGCTTCCGCTGGGGCCTGGTCCGCTGATGACGGGCCATGACCGGTAGCCGGCCGCTTCCCCGTCCGCACTTCGGCGGACGGGGTGACGGGGGCGGCAGGACGCCGATCGGCTGCTCGGCTGCCTCGGTATGTGACGCTTCCCGGCCGATGACGCATCCTTGAGATGTGGAGTTCCTCGGGAACGATTCGGTCGAGCGGAAGGGGAGGGCGCAGGACATGACTTCCGGCGCACCCGCTCATAACGCTTCGGTGCACAACTACGGACGCGGTGCCGCGGATGAAGCGGCATCGAGGCACCATGGTCCGATGCGCGACGACGAGACGACGGTGATCGGTGCTCTGGTGCACCGTGCCGTCGACGGCGACGCCCAGGCCACCCATGATCTGCTGGCTCATGTCCACCCCCTCGCGCTGCGCTACTGCAGGTCCCGGCTGAACCGGTTGCCCGGTGATGCTCGCCACTTCGTGGAGGACCTGGCGCAGGAGGTCTGTGTCGCGGTGCTGATGGCGTTGCCGCGCTACAAGGACACCGGCAGGCCCTTCGAAGCTTTTGTCTTCGCCATCGCCGGCCACAAGGTCGCCGATCTCCAGCGGGCCGCGATGCGGCACCCGGGATCGACGGCCGTGCCCTCCGACGAGATGCCGGAGCGGCCGGACGATTCGCTCGGGCCCGAGGAGCGTGCACTGCTCAGCAGCGACGCGGCCTGGGCCAAGAAGCTCCTGGCCAACCTCCCGGAGAACCAACGTGAGCTGCTGGTTCTCCGGGTCGCGGTCGGTCTGACCGCCGAGGAGACCGGACAGATGCTCGGCATGTCGCCGGGTGCGGTCCGGGTTGCCCAGCACCGCGCACTGAGCAGGCTGCGCGCCCTCGCCGAGCAGTAGAGCGGCGTCGGATTTCCTCGTGCGCAGGTTCCGTACGAAGCTACAGAACCTCTAGGTGATCTTGATCGTGGAATGAGACACCCCCGGAGGCCGTTAGCATGGACATCCGCACCGATCAAGGCCATTTGGGGAAGGTGTCATGACTGCAAACGTCGACGGAGTGCCCGAGAAATTCGCGACGCTCGGGCTGACATACGACGACGTGCTGCTGCTGCCCGGCGCGTCCGACATGGCGCCCGATCAGATCGATACCTCCTCGTACATCTCCAAGAACGTACGGGTGAACATCCCGCTGCTCTCCGCAGCGATGGACAAGGTCACCGAAGCCCGCATGGCGATCGCCATGGCCCGGCAGGGCGGCGCCGGTGTGCTGCACCGCAATCTCTCCATCGCCGACCAGGCCAACCAGGTCGACCTGGTGAAGCGCTCCGAGTCCGGGATGGTCACCGACCCGATCACGGTGCACCCGGACGCGACCCTGCGTGACGCCGACGAGCTGTGCGCCAAGTTCCGCATCAGCGGCGTGCCGGTCACCGATGCCGCGGGCAAGCTGCTCGGCATCGTCACCAACCGTGACATGGCCTTCGAGTCCGACCGTTCGCGTCAGGTGCGCGAGGTCATGACGCCGATGCCGCTCGTCACCGGCAAGGTCGGCATCTCCGGCGTGGACGCCATGGAGCTGCTGCGCCGCCACAAGATCGAGAAGCTTCCGCTGGTCGACGAAGGCGGGGTCCTCAAGGGCCTCATCACCGTCAAGGACTTCGTCAAGGCCGAGAAGTACCCGAACGCCGCGAAGGACAAGGACGGCCGGCTGCTGGTCGGCGCCGCGGTCGGCGTCGCGGGCGACGCCTTCGAGCGGGCCCAGGCACTCGTCGAGGCGGGCGTCGACTTCATCGTCGTCGACACCGCGCACGGCCACTCCCGCCTCGTCTCCGACATGGTCGCCAAGATCAAGTCGAACGCGTCGGGCGTCGACGTCATCGGCGGCAACATCGCCACCCGTGACGGCGCCCAGGCGCTGATCGACGCGGGCGTCGACGGCATCAAGGTCGGCGTCGGCCCCGGTTCCATCTGCACCACCCGCGTCGTCGCCGGTATCGGCGTCCCGCAGGTCACGGCGATCTACGAGGCCTCGCTCGCCGCCAAGGCGGCCGGTGTCCCGGTCATCGGCGACGGTGGCCTGCAGTACTCCGGCGACATCGCCAAGGCTCTCGTGGCCGGTGCGGACACCGTGATGCTCGGCTCGCTGCTCGCGGGCTGCGAGGAGTCCCCGGGCGAACTGCTCTTCATCAACGGAAAGCAGTTCAAGTCGTACCGCGGCATGGGTTCGCTCGGCGCGATGCAGACCCGTGGCGACCGCAAGTCGTTCTCCAAGGACCGTTACTTCCAGGAGGGCGTCGCCTCCGACGAGAAGCTCGTCCCCGAGGGCATCGAGGGCCAGGTCCCGTACCGCGGCCCGCTCTCCGCGGTCGTCCACCAGCTCACCGGCGGTCTGCGTCAGTCGATGTTCTACGTCGGCGGCCGCACCGTCCCGGAGCTCCAGGCCAACGGCCGGTTCGTGCGGATCACCTCGGCGGGGCTCAAGGAGAGCCACCCGCACGACATCCAGATGACGGTCGAGGCGCCGAACTACAGCAGGAAGTAACGCATCACCACAGGTGAGGGGCGGTCCGGGCGCACCGGGACCGCCCCTCAGCCGTGTGTCGGGGATACTGGGAACGCAGACGTAGAGGGAAAGGCCACATCATCGTGACTGAGATCGAGATCGGGCGCGGCAAGCGCGGCCGCAGGGCGTACGCATTCGACGACATCGCCGTCGTTCCGAGTCGTCGCACCCGCGACCCGAAGGAGGTCTCGATCGCCTGGCAGATCGACGCCTACCGGTTCGAGCTGCCGTTCCTGGCCGCGCCCATGGACTCCGTGGTCTCCCCGCAGACCGCGATCAGGATCGGCGAGCTGGGCGGCCTCGGCGTCCTCAACCTCGAGGGCCTGTGGACCCGGCACGCCGACCCGCAGCCGCTCCTCGACGAGATCGCCGAGATGCCCGTGGAGTCGGCGACCCGCCGCCTCCAGGAGATCTACGCGGCTCCGATCCAGGAGGAGCTGATCGGGCAGCGCATCAAGGAGGTGCGCGACTCCGGTGTCGTCACCGCCGCAGCGCTCTCGCCGCAGCGCACCGCGCAGTTCTCCAAGGCCGTCGTCGACGCGGGCGTGGACATCTTCGTCATCCGCGGTACGACGGTCTCCGCCGAGCACGTCTCGGGCGCGGCCGAGCCGCTCAACCTCAAGCAGTTCATCTACGAGCTGGACGTCCCGGTCATCGTCGGCGGCTGCGCCACGTACACCGCGGCCCTGCACCTGATGCGGACCGGCGCGGCCGGTGTCCTCGTCGGCTTCGGCGGCGGCGCCGCGCACACCACGCGCAACGTCTTCGGCATCCAGGTCCCGATGGCGACCGCGGTCGCCGATGTGGCCGGGGCCCGCCGCGACTACATGGACGAGTCCGGCGGCCGGTACGTGCACGTGATCGCGGACGGCGGCGTCGGCTGGTCCGGCGACCTGCCGAAGGCCATCGCCTGTGGCGCCGACGCCGTGATGATGGGCTCCCCGCTGGCCCGCGCGACGGACGCGCCCGGCCGCGGCCGGCACTGGGGCATGGAGGCCGTCCACGAGGACGTGCCGCGCGGCAAGCTGGTCGACCTGGGCTCCGTCGGCACGACGGAGGAGGTCCTCACCGGCCCCTCGCACACCCCCGACGGTTCGATGAACATCTTCGGTGCGCTGCGCCGGGCGATGGCGACGACGGGATACAGCGATCTCAAGGAGTTCCAGCGCGTCGAGGTGACGGTGGCGGACTCGCAGCACCGCCGTTGATGGGTGACGGACATAGGGAAGGGCCCGGACCGCTTCTGCGGTCCGGGCCCTTCCCTATGAGCCGGATCAGTCCGCGGCCTTCTTGGCCCCGGAGAACGCGGCGAACGCGGCGATCGCGATGAAGACGAAGGTGAGCGGGTCGGCGTCGGCCTTCCAGGCCTCGTTCAGGAGGCCGAAGTGGTCGAAGAACAGCTCGGAGACGGTGACCGGGAGTTCCTTCGCGGCGATCATCGCCTCGCCGAGCAGCTGGCCGAAGTAGACGGAGACCAGGGCGATCACGGCGCTGAGGACCGGCAGTACGGGGTTGCGGCCGCCGACCTTGCCGGCCGCGAGGCCGACGAGGAAGCCGACACCCACGGCCGCGTAACCGATCTCGTGCTTCGTGGCGCCGATGATCGCGCCGTAGACGGCCGCGGCCACGACGGCTGCGACGACGCCGGCGAGCAGGCCGAGTCCGACGTTGTTGCGCGCGGGCGCCGGGGCCGGTGCGAACGGTACGTCGCCGAACTGGCCGGGCTGGCCCGGCTGCTGACCGGCGAACGGATTGCCGGTCGCGACGCCGGGCTGCCCCGGCTGCTGGCCCGCGAACGGGTTGCCGCCGGGCTGGGCGTCGTACGGCTGCTGCGGTTGGTTCGGCGGCGGCACGGGCTGGCTCATGGTGGGACTCCCCCTGGGACGGATGCGCACGACTGTGCGAGAAGTGACGCCGCAGGCTAGCAGCCGCCTGTGACATCGCCCACCGAAATCCTTGGGGAACTGCGCTCACAACCGGTGTGCGGCTCCGGCCGGGGTGGCGCCGCGTGTGTCCAGAAGGAGTTGGGCCTTCACGGCGAGGCCCTGGAGGTCGTACGTACGGTGGTGTTGCAGCAGCAGCGTCAGGTCCGCGCTCGCCGCCGCCTCGTACAGCGAGTCCGCGCGTGGGACGGGCCGTTCGCGTACCCGCCAGTCCAGGACGTGCGGGTCGTGGTAGCCGATCTGCGCGCCCATGTCCATCAGCCGCGTCGCGATCTCCTGGGCGGGGGACGCCTCCTGGTCGGCGAGGTCCGGCTTGTAGGTGACACCGAGGAGCAGGACCCTGGCGCCGCGGACGGACTTGCCGTGTTCGTTCAGCAGGGTGGCGCAGCGCTGGATCACGTAACTCGGCATCCGGTCGTTGATCTCCTGGGCGAGCGAGACCATCCGCAGAGGGTGGCCGGGGGTGCGGCTGTTGTACGGGAGGTAGCCCGGGTCGACCGGGGCGCAGTGGCCTCCGACGCCGGGTCCCGGGCGGAACGGCTCGAAGCCGAACGGCTTGGTCTCGGCGCACCGGATGACGTCCCAGAGGTCGACACCGAGGTCGTGGCAGAGCACCGCCATCTCGTTCACCAGGGCGATGTTGACGTGCCGGAAGTTGGTCTCCAGAACCTTCGTCATCTCGGCCTCGCGCGGCCCGCGGGCGCGTACGACCTTGTCGGTCAGCCGGCCGTAGAACGCGGCGGCCGATTCGGTGCAGGCGGGGGTGAGGCCGCCGATGACCTTGGGGGTATTGGCGTAGACGTGGGTGCGGTTGCCCGGGTCGAGACGGCTGGGGGAGCAGGCGAGGTGGAAGTCGCGTCCGGCGCGCAGCCCTGAGCCCTCTTCGAGGAGGGGGCGCACGAAACTCTCGGTGGTGCCGGGGGGCACGGCCGATTCCAGCAGGACCGTGGTGTGCGGGCGGAGTCCGGCGGCGAGGGCACGGGTGGCGTCGCCGACGGCGGTGAGGTCGATGGTGCGGTCGGCGCCGAGAGGGGTGGGCGCGCAGATCACGGCGGTACGGACCCGGCCCAGCTCGGCCGGGTCGGTGGTGGGCCGGAAGCCCCGCGAGAGCATCCGGCGGATCTCCGAGGCCGTGAGGGAGCCTTCGACGGGGGTGCGGCCGGCGGAGAGCTCGGCGAACGGGCGTGGGTCGGTGTCGTAGCCGACGGTGTGGATACCGGCGGCGACGGCGGCTTGGGCGAGGGGTAGGCCGAGGTGACCGAGTCCGATGACGGCGAGGTCTGCGGGCATAGAAGTGGCCGTCCTTCCCTAAGACCATGAGAGCAGAAAGCGCAACCGCTGAGCACGGCGCAATGTCAGACTAGGCGTAAATATGACCTGTATGTCGCATTATGTGGATCTCTTCGCCCGGGTGTTGTCCACAGGCGGTGGCTGAAGTCGCGGACCGCGGACAGAATCGAGAGGTGGGTACGGGAGCCCGACCCCCCGGTCGGACCGCAGCCCCGTGCCTGACCCACCCCGATCTACCGGGAGGCAGCAGTGAGGACAGCGACACTGGGACCTGCGGAGCGTGTCGAGGCGCTCGCCGCGATGGCCGAGCGCGAACTGGACGTGCTGGTCGTGGGGGCGGGCGTGGTCGGCGCCGGAACGGCGCTGGATGCGGCGACGCGAGGGCTCTCGACCGGACTGGTCGAGGCGCGCGACTGGGCGTCCGGCACGTCGAGCAGATCGAGCAAGCTGATCCATGGCGGGCTGCGCTATCTGGAGATGCTGGACTTCGCACTCGTGCGGGAGGCGCTGAAGGAGCGTGGACTGCTGCTGGAGCGGCTGGCCCCGCATCTGGTGAAGCCGGTGCCGTTCCTCTATCCGTTGCAGCACAAGGGCTGGGAGCGGTTCTACGCCGGTTCGGGCGTCGCGCTGTACGACGCGATGTCGGTGTCGTCGGGGCACGGCCGCGGGCTGCCCGTGCACCGGCACCTCTCCCGCCGCCGGGCTCTGCAGGTCGCGCCCGCGCTGAGGAAGGACGCGCTGGTCGGGGCGTTGCAGTACTACGACGCCCAGATGGACGACGCCCGCTACGTGGCGGCGCTGGTGCGCACGGCCGCCGGATACGGCGCGCAGGTGGCGAACCGGGCCCGGGTGATCGGCTTCCTGCGCGAGGGCGAACGGGTGGTCGGTGCGCGGGTGGAGGACGTCGAGGCGGGCGGGGAGTACGAGGTCAGGGCCAAGCAGGTGGTCAACGCGACCGGTGTGTGGACGGACGACACCCAGTCGCTGATCGGTGAGCGCGGGCAGTTCCACGTCCGGGCGTCCAAGGGCATCCACCTGGTCGTTCCGAAGGACCGCATCCACTCCTCGACCGGGCTCATCCTGCGGACCGAGAAGTCCGTGCTGTTCGTGATCCCGTGGGGCCGCCACTGGATCATCGGGACGACGGACACCGACTGGGACCTGGACAAGGCGCACCCGGCCGCGTCCAGCGCCGATATCGACTACCTCCTCGAACACGTCAACTCGGTCCTGGCCACTCCGCTGACCAGGGATGACGTCGAGGGCGTCTATGCCGGGCTGCGGCCGTTGCTGGCCGGTGAGTCGGACGCGACCAGCAAGCTCTCGCGCGAGCACACGGTGGCGCACCCGGCCCCGGGGCTCGTCGTCGTCGCGGGCGGCAAGTACACGACGTACCGGGTGATGGCGAAGGACGCCGTGGACGAGGCGGTGCACGGCCTCGACCAGCGGGTGGCCGACTGTGTCACGGAGGACATCCCGCTCCTGGGTGCGGAGGGCTACCGGGCGCTGTGGAACGCACGGGCGAGGATCGCGGCCCGCACCGGGCTGCATGTCGCCCGGGTGGAGCATCTGCTGAACCGGTTCGGGTCCATGACCGAGGAGATCCTGGAGCTGATCGCCGCCGATCCTTCGCTGGGCGAGCCGCTGCCGGCGGCGGACGACTATCTGAAGGCCGAGATCGTCTACGCCGCTTCGCACGAGGGGGCCCGTCACCTGGACGACGTCCTGACGAGGCGGACCCGGATCTCCATCGAGACCTTCGACCGGGGCACTCGCTCCGCGCGGATATGCGCGGAGCTGATGGCTCCGGTGCTGGGCTGGGACAAGGGGCAGATCGAGCGGGAGGTCGAGCACTACGAGAAGCGGGTGCAGGCGGAGCGGGAGTCGCAGCGTCAGCCGGACGACCTGACGGCGGACGCGGCACGGCTCGGGGCGCCGGACATCGTGCCGATCTGACGGTCCGGTCGTCGGCCCGAGCCGGTCGGCGGCCCTTCAGGAGATGCGGTGACGATTCTGCCCAGCGGGGCAGAACTCGGCTTCGAGGAGCGCCGGTTCGAGGGTCGCTTCGGTCAGGGTGTCCGTGTTGATGCGGAACGTCAGGGTGTGTCGGCCGTCCCGGGTGGCTGCGGTGCGGACGTAGCTGCCCGCGATGTGGCCGTTGTGACCCCAGACGGTTGAACCGCACGAGAGTTTCTGCGGATAGATCCCCATGCCGTAGACCCCATGTGTCGTAACGGTGTTCAGCAGGGTGCTCAGCTGGGCGGGCGGCAGCAGGCGGCCGCCCAGCAGGGCTGCGTAGAAGCGGTTCAGATCGGCGAGCGTGGAGACCAGCTCTCCGGCGGCGCCCGCGGTGCGCGGATCGAGGACGGTGACATCGCGGAGGGTGCCGTCGGCCGGGTCGCGGGAGTAGCCGCGCCCGTGCGGGGCGGGCAGGCCGGTGCGGGCGCCGGGGAGAGACGTGCCGGTGAGATGGAGGGGTTCGATGATGCGGTGTCCGATCTCGGCGGCATAGCTGTGTCCCGTGACGCGTTGAACGATCATGCCGAGCAGGACGTAGTTGGTGTTGGAGTAGGAGTAACTGCCGGTGGTGTTCGTGGGGCGGTGGGCCACGGCCGCCCGGATCGCGGCGACGGCGGAGACGGGGTGCGCGTCCGGGGCCGCGGCGTAGTCGTAGAGGCCGCTGGTGTGGGTGAGCAGGGCGCGCAGGGTGATGCGGCGGCCGTCGTTGCGGTGGCCGCGTATCAGCCCGGGCAGTTGGCTGTCGACGGTGTCGGACAGCTGCAGCCTGTGCTCCCCGGCGAGTTGGAGGACGACCGTCGCGACGAACGTCTTGGTGATGCTGCCTGCCCGGAACCGGTCCGCCAAACGGATGCCGGGACCCGTGGAACGGTAGGTGGCGCGGCGGACGGAGGAGGCGTCCCGGCTGAGAAGTGCCGCGGCCGGGGCGCCGCCCTCGGCGACGAGCCGGGGGAGGTACGCGGCTGCGGGCGTGAGGTGTGGTTCGCTGGGCAGGCTCGATGTTCCGAGGCCGAACAGCGTGAGCACCACCAGGGTGGCGCGCAGCGCCCTGAGTGTCGGCATGGCAGGGAGTCCCTTCCTCCGGCCACATCATGACGGACCCCGGACCCGGCACCATGACCGGTCCCGGGGTGAGGGACAATGAACGCTCTGCCAGGGCGGGTTGATCGCAGAGGGGACGCATGTCGGAGGCGGAGCAGGCACGGGAGCCCCAACGGGACACGGATGGACGTCTCCTTGCGGGTAGGTACCGGCTCGGGGAGGTGCTCGGCCGGGGCGGTATGGGCACGGTCTGGCGTGCCGTCGACGAGACGCTGGGCCGCACGGTCGCTGTCAAGGAGCTGCGGTTCCCGTCGGCCATCGACGAGGACGAGAAGCGTCGGCTCATCACGCGCACCCTGCGCGAGGCGAAGGCGATCGCCAGGATCCGCAACAACGGTGCGGTGACGGTCTACGACGTGGTCGACGAGGACGACCGGCCGTGGATCGTGATGGAACTCATCGAGGGCAAGTCGCTCGCCGAGGCGGTGCGCGAGGACGGTGTGCTGACGCCGAAGCGCGCGGCCGAGGTCGGTCTTGCCATCCTCGACGTGCTGCGTTCGGCGCACCGCGAGGGCATTCTGCACCGCGATGTGAAGCCGTCCAACGTGCTGATCGCCGAGGACGGCCGGGTCGTGCTGACCGACTTCGGTATCGCCCAGGTCGAGGGCGACCCGTCCGTCACGTCGACGGGCATGCTCGTCGGTGCACCGTCGTACATCTCGCCGGAGCGCGCCCGCGGGCACAAGCCGGGACCGCCCGCGGACCTGTGGTCGCTCGGCGGACTGCTGTACGCGAGCGTCGAGGGCTCCCCGCCGTACGACAAGGGTTCGGCGATCGCCACCCTGACCGCGGTGATGACCGAGCCGCTCGACCCGCCGAAGAACGCGGGCCCGCTGGAGGAGGTCATCTACGGCCTGCTCGCCAGGGACCCGGAGCAGCGGCTCGACGACGCGGGTGCGCGGGCCCTGCTCAACGACGTGATCCACGCCGCCGACAAGCCGGCCCCCGTGGTGCCGCCGCCGGCCGACTCCACCCAGGTCATGGCGCTGCCCGGAAGTGTCGTCGCTCCCCGCGCCAAGGGGGCGTCGAAGCCCGGCGAGGCGGCGGAGGGCGCCCGGGACCGGCTGCGCGGTGCGCTGCGTTCCGTGCGGAACGCGAAGGCGGCGCCCGGAGCGGGCGCGGCTGTCGCCGCTCCTGTCTCCGCCGAGCCCTCTGCCGTTTCCGCGACTCCGGCCCGGCCCAAGGTTCCGGCGGCCTCCGCCTCCGGGGGCGTACCGCCGCAGCGTCCGGGCGGCTCGTCCAACAGTCCGGCCCGTGCGCCCCTCACGGATGTGGTGCCCCGTCGCACCCTGGCGATCATCGCTGCTGTCGTCACGCTCGTCGTGCTCGGCACCGTCCTGGCGCTCTCGCTCGGCGGGGACGACACGGACAACCGGAGCAGCGGTTCCGGCAAGGGTGACACGGCGGCCTCGGCGGGGGCTTCCGCGAGCGCCGGCTCCGGCAAGGACCAGGGGCAGGGGCAGAACGCCGATCAGGGCGAGGACAAGGACAACGGCAAGAGCAAGGGCGACGACTCCGGCAAGGGGTCGGACGACTCCGAGCCCAAGGGATCGGACTCGGGCAAGCCGGGCGCGCTGCCCGACGGGTACAAGACGGTCACCGACAAGCGGTTCCACTTCATGATGGCAATGCCCGAGAACTTCACGCCCTACAAGATCGCGGGCGCCAACTCCGGCCGGATCTACGCTGTGAACGGCGGCTACCCGCGCGTCCAGGTCGACTACAACAGTTCTCCCAAGGACGACGCCGCCGCGGCCTGGAACGCGGCCAAGGGCTATATCGCGGCCACCAGCAGCGGTTACCGGCACCTCGGGATCAAGGCGGTCGAGTTCAACGGCTATCCGACCGTCGCTGACTGGCAGTTCGAGCGCAATGAGAACGGACAGCGGAGCCGCGTGCTCAACCGGGGCTTCAAGGTCGACGCCACGCATGGCTACTCGATCATGGTCAGCTGCAAGGCGAGCGAGTGGAACGGCGAGGCGTGCCGGACCGTGCGTGAGACGGCGTTCGCCACGTTCCGGCCCAAGGACTGAGCGGCGGGTTGCCTCGACCCTGCCGCGCGGCCCGCACTTGCCACGTATCGTGAGAGGCCGAGGACCGTGCGCAGCCATAACCGTAGGTGAATTGCACAGTATGTGACCGCAATTGACGGTTGTTGCGGTCTCCGTGACCGGGGGACAGCGCGCTCTGGGGAGGCGTCGTGGACGACTATGCGGGTCGGGTGCTTGCCGACCGCTACCGCCTGCCGCTGCCGCCTTCCGACGAGGACGAACTGGTCGAGACCCGGGCGTTCGACACGTACAGCGGACAGGAAGTCCGGGTGCGGCAGGTGCCGTTGCCGGAGGTCGTGGACGCCGAGGTGCTCGAGGGGGACGGGCCGCCACCGGCGGTGCGTCGGTCCGGCGGGCATACGGTGCGGCGGTCCACGGACCCCGCGGTCCGGCGCGCGATCGAGGCCGCGCAGGCCGCGGCCCGGGTGCCCGACCATCCGAGACTCGATCAGGTCTTCGACGTGTTCGCCGAGGACGGATCGCTCTGGATCGTGAGCGAACTGGTCGCGGCCCGTCCGCTGGCCGCGCTGCTCGCCGAGCGGCCGCTGAATCCGTACCGCGCTGCCGAGATCGGCTCCGATGTGCTGACGGCCGTGCGCGTGCTGCATGCGCACGGCTGGACCCACCGGAACATCACCGTCCGTACGGTGCTGATCTGCGACGACGGACGCGTCATGCTGACCGGCCTGGCGGCCGGGGCGGCGGAGGAGGCGTTGTGCGGGTATGTGCCGACGCCGCAGCCCGAGGACGGGTACGGGCGGCCCGCGCTCGAGTCGGGCCCGACCGGTCCGTACGCACCGCCCGCGGAGCCCGCCGAACGAGCCGGGCCGCCCGGCCCCGTCGAGCTGCCGTCCTCGCGCGGCCCGGCCGGTGAGCTGGAGGCCGTACGGTCGCTGCTGCACCCCGACGCGGCCGCCCCCGGCGCGGGCGGGTCCGCGCAGCTGCGGGCCGCGCGCGCCGGAGCCATCGCCGCCTACCGCGCGGGCGCCCGCGCCGCCGCACGCGTCAGCGAGGACCAGCGACATGCCCGGACGGGCGAGCCGGAGAAAGCGAACCGGACCGGCAGCCTCCCCGTTCAGCGCCACGGACCGCCCGACACCGGCCGCACGCAGGTCACGGGCGGGTGGGGCCCCACCGCGACGGACCCGTACGACGACGAGGGCGACGAGGACGACGACGAGTACGGGCCCCCGTACGGCAGCGACGGCCGTGACAGTGGCGAGGGAGGCCACCGTGGCGAGGGGCCGACCGACCGGCGGATGAACCTGATCGGCTCATGGGGCGACGGCGTCGACTTCGGACGCCCTGTCCCCGCGGGCGGCTCCAACGAGGACGCCCTGCGCGCCGACGCCCGTCGCGACGGCAACCCCGCACCTCAGCAGCAGGAGCACCAACAGCAGTCCGCCTCCGGCCGCTGGGACGACATCGTCGCCGGTGGCCAGGGAGCCCCCGCCTACCGCGGCCCCGCCACCACCCTCGCCGCCGAGCGCGCCCGGCAGGCACGGATCGCCGTCGTCGGCGCCGTCACCGAGCGCTGGGCACCCGAGCAGGCCGGACCGGTGCACGAGAACTGGCGGCTGGCACCGCCCATCGGCCCCGCCACCGACCTCTGGGCGCTCGGCGCCCTGCTCTACCGCGCCGTTCAGGGCCATGCCCCGTACCCCGAGGAGAGCGCGGCCGAGCTCGTCCAGATGGTCTGCGGCGAGCCGCCCGCCTTCGCCGAGGAGTGCGGTCCGCTGCGCCCGGTCGTGGAGTCGTTGCTGCGCCAGGACCCCACCGAACGCCCGGACTTCGAGGAGCTGCGCGGCTGGCTGCGCTCCCTCGTCCGATCGGCGCCCGAGCCCGAGGCCGGTCTCGACGTCGTGCCGCTGCCGTCCGTCGACGGCACCCGGCTGCCCGTCGTGCGCCGCCGGGGCGAGCTGGTCCGCAGGCGCCGCGGCCGCATGGGCAGCGCCTCCGCGCACGGCCGCCACCGCCAGTCGAGGGAGCGGCCCGAGCGGTACGAGAAGCCACGGCCGCCCCGCGAGCCCAAGGGACCCAAGGCGCTGCGCACTCCGCCCCGCCCCCGGCAGGGCGGGGGGCGTGCGCCGCGGCGGCTCGGACGGCTGCTGCTCGTGCTGATCCTGCTGGGCATGGCCGCCGCCATCGCGTACGCCGTGATGTTCATGCCCAAGGCGGACAGCGGTGCCGGGCAGGGCGCCCCCTCCGGCTCCAAGGGTTCGGCCCCGGCGGCCGCGGACACCGGCTCCCCCGACTCCTCCGACGGGAAGCCCCCGGCACAGTCCGAGCCGCCGTCACCGTCCGGGTCGCCGGGTGCGGAGCAGCCGCAGACCAGCCGTTCAGCCGTCGCGCTCGCACCCGGTTACACCCTGCGCAAGGACGCCGAGGGCTTCGAGGTCGGCGTGCTCAAGGGCTGGCAGCGCAGCACCGGTGGCGCCGACCGTCAGGTCAGGTACGGCAGCGACGGGTTCAGCCTGCTGGTCGTGCCGGGCCGCGACACCGTGAAGGCGAACGGCAGCGACCCCCTCGTCTACCAGAGCGAGAAGGAACAGGAGTTGCAGCCCTTCCGGGACTCCAGCTGGTCATCGGCGACCGGGCTGCGCCGTATCGACGTCGGCCGACAGGCCATGGCGGAAGGCCAGTTCACCTGGCAGGACGAGTCCGGGCACGAAGTGTACGTCCGCAACCTCGCGATGATCGTCGACGGCCGCTACCACGTCATCCAGGTGATCGGCCCGGAGAACGAGCGGGACAAGGTGACCGCGGTCTATGAACAGGCCATCGCCTCGTACCGCGTGAACTCCTGAGTCACCGCCAGGAGAACGGCGTCCGCGCGACAAGCATCACAGTGCGATTTCGTGGGCGGTGCGAGGTTCCGTGGCCGTAGTCCCCCTCCGTAACCTGACATCCGAAGGAAACGGGGGCGGGGAAGCGTGGAGCAATCACAAGGTACGGACGCGGGGCTGGTACTGGCCGGAAGATACCGGCTCGGTGAAGTCCTGGGGCGCGGCGGCATGGGCAAGGTGTGGCGTGCCCATGACGAAGTGCTGCATCGCACGGTCGCCGTCAAGGAGTTGACCGCCGGGCTGTACGTCGCCGAGGCCGACCGGGTCGTGCTCCATGCCCGGACCCAGAAGGAGGCCCGTGCCGCGGCCCGCATCACTCATCCCGGCGTGGTCACCGTCCATGACGTGGTCGAGTACGACAGCAGGCCCTGGATCGTCATGCAGTACGTCGACGGGCCGTCACTCGCCGACGCGACCAAGGAAAGTGGCGAGATCGCGCCGCGCGAGGCGGCCAGGATCGGTCTCCATGTCCTGAGCGCGCTGCGCGCCGCGCACAGCGCCGGTGTGCTGCACCGGGACGTGAAGCCCGGCAACGTACTCCTCGCCCGTGACGGGCAGGTGCTGCTCACCGACTTCGGCATCGCCGCCATAGAGGGCGACACGACCATCACCAGGACCGGTGAACTCGTCGGGTCCATCGACTATCTGGCGCCCGAGCGGGTACGCGGCGGCGATCCCGGTCCCGCATCCGACCTCTGGTCGCTCGGCGCCACGCTCTACTCCGCGGTCGAGGGACGCTCGCCGTTCCGCCGTACGTCCCCGATCTCCACCATGCAGGCCGTCGTCAGCGAGGAACCGCCGCCGCCCACCCGGGCCGGCGCGCTCGGCCCGGTGATCGTCGCGCTGCTCCGCAAGGACCCGACGGACCGGCCATCGGCGGCCGAGACGGAACGGATG
Source organism: Streptomyces sp. NPDC057565 (assembly GCF_042801455.1). Classification (NCBI taxonomy): domain Bacteria; kingdom Bacillati; phylum Actinomycetota; class Actinomycetes; order Kitasatosporales; family Streptomycetaceae; genus Streptomyces; species Streptomyces sp. NPDC057565. The sequence continues at coordinate 72,250 of NZ_JBHVFU010000022.1, forward strand.
CTGCTGGACGCGATGGAGGGGCGGGAGCCCCGGGCGGCGCAGGCGTACGTACCGACGCAGCGAGTGCCCGAGGAAGCCCTGCGGGCGACGGACCCGGGTGGAACGGGGCGTACGGCAGGTACCGGGACGGAGGCACTCGGCCCCGTACCGCAGTTCACGGCGGCCCCGGCGACCCGTCGCAGCCGCGGCCGGTGGCGTACGACGGTCGTGGTCATCGCGCTCGCCGCGCTGGTCGGCGGCGGCGCCGGGCTGGCCGCGATGAAGTTCGGCGGGAGCTCCGGGACGGGCGGCACGGAGGGCGGGACGGTCCGTGCGACGAACACTCCGCCGCGCACCTCGTCCCAGGATCCGGGGCCCGGCCCCTCCGCCAAGGCAGTGCCCGAGGGCTGGCACCCGGTGACCGACCCCGAAGGGTTCGGTCTGGTCGTCCCCGACGGCTGGGAACGCCGGGTGGACGGCCAGAACGTCGACTACACCCCGGACGACGGCGAGCACTACATCCGGATCAGCGTCGACCCGGAGCCCGACTTCGACAACCCGTACATGCACATGGTGGACCTGGAGAAGACGCTCACCGAGCGGCTGCCCGCCTATGAGCGCAAGACACTCCACTCCAACCTCTACCGCGATCGTCCCGGCTCCCTCTGGGAGTTCACCTGGACCGAGTCCAAGGATCACCCCGGCCCGCGCCACGCGATCGACCAGATGTACTTCGCGGAGGACGGCGGCCCGGAGTACGCGTTGTACATGTCGGGTCCGGCGGAGGACTGGGACACGACGCGGGACCAGTTCGACACGATGCTGCGGGGCTGGCGCGCCCCGGGTGACGCCGGCTGACGGTGCCTGCGCGGGCGGCATGATGCGCATCCGGGACGGCGGCTGCGCCCGCGTCCGGCGCAGCCGCCTCGCCGAACGGCCCCGGCACCCGCACCGGCCCGTCCGCCCCGCTCCCCGAGGGCTACCACCGCGTTCACGACCCCGCAGGCTTCTCGCGCGTCGTGCCGAACGGTTTCACCCGCTCCACGGACGACAAGCGGGTCTTCTGCATGTCGGCGGACCAGGCGTTCCGGGTGGGCACCGGGGTCCAGACCCCGGTGTCCAGCGGACCGCTGGGCGCGATGCGGGTCGCCGACGCGTTCGACGCGGCACCGGACTCCCTCACCGCGGCCCGCCGAGGACGGCGTTCCGCTGCCGCAGTTGTTCGGCCAAGGGCCGGCCGGCCCGTCCGGCTCGGCAGATAGCCCCTGATCAGCAAATATGCAGCCAGTGATCGCTGGCTTGATTTGTGGGGACTGTGAAAACCTGTTACCGGCGGGTACCCAAAGTGTGCGGCTGGACATACTCTCGCCCCATGACGGACTCGCAGGCCTCTGTGGCCCACCTTGGTTCGAACCCTGTGGCCGCCGCTCCCGCAGGCGCGCGCACAGCCGCCGATGTGGTGACGCCCGAGGTGGTCGCCCAGTTGACCCGTGGCGTCGTCGGCTCCGGCCGCACCGCGAACCACACCCCCTTCACCGGGGAGAAGCTCGCCGACCTGCCGGAGTCCACCCCCGAGGACGTCGCCGAAGCCTTCGCGCGGGCCCGCGCCGCCCAGCCCGCTTGGGCCGCCACCCCCGTCCGGGCCAGGGCCGCTGTCCTGCTCCGCTTCCACGACCTCGTACTCCAGCGCCAGGCCGAGGTCCTCGACCTCATCCAGCTGGAGACCGGCAAGGCCCGCCTGCACGCCCACGAGGAGATCCAGGCGGTCGCCGTCGCCGCCCGGCACTACGGGCGCAAGGTGTCCTCGTATCTGAAGCCGAAGCGGCACACCGGTGTCGTACCGACGCTGACCAAGGTCACCGAACTGCGCCAGCCGCGCGGCGTCGTCGGCCAGATCGCGCCGTGGAACTACCCCTTCGAGCTGTCCGTCGGCGACGCGCTGCCCGCGTTCGTCTCCGGCAACGCCCTCGTGATGAAGCCCGACACGGAGACCGCGCTGACCGCGCTCTGGGCCCGTGACCTGCTGATCGAGGCCGGGCTGCCCGCCGAGGTGTTCCAGGTCGTCCTCGGTGACGGACCGGTCGTCGGTCCCGAGGTCGTCAAGCACGCCGACTACGTCTCGTTCACCGGCTCCACCCGTACCGGCCGTGAGGTCGCCCAGGGAGCCGCCGCCCGCCTGGTCGGCGTCTCGCTGGAACTCGGCGGCAAGAACGCCATGCTGGTCCTGAAGGACGCCGACGTGGAGAAGGCCGCCGCGGGCGCCGTCCGCGCCTGCTTCTCCTCCGCCGGACAGCTCTGCATCTCCATCGAGCGGCTGTACGTCCACGAGTCGGTCGCCGACGATTTCGTGGCGCGGTTCGCGGCCCGTACCAAGGCCATGCGGCTCGGCAGCTCCCTCGCGTACGGCGCCGACATGGGTTCGCTCGTCGGTGAACGCCAGCTGGAGACCGTCACGCAGCATGTCGCGGAGGCCGTCGAGAAGGGCGCCACACTCGTCGCGGGCGGCGTCGCCCGCCCCGACATCGGCCCGCTGTTCTACGAGCCGACCATCCTCGACGGCGTCGAGGCACCGATGGCCGTCTGTACCCAGGAGACCTTCGGCCCGGTCGTCTCCATCTACCGCTTCTCCGACGAGGACGAGGTCATCGCCCTCGCCAACGCCACCCCGTACGGCCTGAACTCCAGCGTCTGGACCAAGGACTCCCGGCGCGGCCACCAGGTCGCCGCCCGGCTGCGGACCGGCACGGTCAACATCAACGAGGGGTACGCCCCCGCGTACGGCAGCGTGCAGTCCCCGATGGGCGGCATGAAGGACTCCGGTCTCGGCCGGCGGCACGGCTCCGAGGGCATCCTCAAGTACACCGAGGCCCAGACCGTCGCCCAGCAGAGGCTGGTCCCGCTCGCCCCGTCCTTCGGGATGGACGACGAGAAGTACGCGGCGTTCATGAGCCGCAGCCTGAAGGCGATGAAGGCGTTCCGCCTGCGCTGACCGCGTCACACCGCAGCACGTTCTGTCCTTTTCGCACCGAGGAGAGCCATGTCCCAGGACAGCCCTGCCCAGAATCAGGCCGGACCGGCCGATGAGACCGACGACGCGGCGTACGACTACGACGTCCTCGTCGTCGGCTCGGGCTTCGGCGGCGCGGTGTCCGCCCTGCGGTTGAGCGAGAAGGGGTACCGGGTCGGGGTTCTGGAGGCGGGCCGCCGCTTCACCCCCGGCACCCTCCCCAAGAACTCCTGGGACATCAAGAACTACCTGTGGGCCCCCGCCCTCGGGCTCTTCGGCATCCAGCGCGTGCATCTGCTCGGCAAGGTGATGGTGCTCGCCGGGGCGGGCGTCGGCGGTGGCTCCCTCAACTACGCCAACACGCTGTACGTCCCGCCGGCCCCGTTCTTCGAGGATCGCCAGTGGGCTTCCATCACCGACTGGCAGGACGAGCTGGCGCCGTACTACGACCAGGCCAAGCGGATGCTCGGGGTGCGGCTCAACCCCACGATGACCCCGTCCGACGTCCATCTGAAGGCGGCCGCGCAGGCCATGGGCGTCGGCGACACCTTTCATCTCGCCCCGGTCGGTGTCTTCTTCGGCGACGGCAAGGACGCCGACGGCGCGGCGAAGGCGAAGCCCGGCGGAACGGTCGCCGACCCGTACTTCGGCGGCGCGGGCCCCGCCCGCAAGGCCTGCACCGAGTGCGGCGAATGCATGACGGGCTGCCGCCACGGCGCGAAGAACACCCTCAACGAGAACTACCTCCACCTCGCCGAGAAGGCCGGAGCCGTCATCCACCCGATGACCTCCGTCGTCGCGATCACGGACGCCCCGGAGGGCGGGTACCACGTCACGACCGTCCCGACGGACCGCCGGAAGAAGGGCAGGCCGACACTGCTGCGCGCCCGCAAGGTGGTCGTCGCGGCGGGGACGTACGGCACCCAGACCCTGCTGCACACCATGAAGGACACGGGGCTGCTGCCCCGGCTCTCCGCCAGGCTCGGCGAGCTGACCCGTACCAACTCCGAGGCGCTCGTCGGCTCCCAGACCAGCGACCGCCGCTACCGCAGGAAGCACGGCACCGCGAAGGCCGACTTCACCCAGGGCGTCGCCATCACGTCCTCGATCCACCCCGACGAGAACACCCACATCGAGCCGGTCCGCTACGGCAAGGGTTCCAACGCCATGGGCTCCCTGTCGATCCTCCAGGTCCCGTACGGCAGCCGCCGGGTGCTGGGCTGGCTCGGCAACATGGCCAAGCACCCGACCCTCGCCGTCCGGTCGCTCTCCAACCACCGCTGGTCGGAGCGGACCATCATCGGTCTCGTCATGCAGTCGCTGGACAACTCCCTGACGACATACCGCAAGCCCAGCGGTATCGGAAAGGGCCTGCTCACCGCCCGGCAGGGGCACGGGGCGCCCAACCCCACCCAGATCGAGGAGGCGACGCGCAGCGCCTCGCTGCTCGCCGACGAGATCAACGGCTTCGCCGGGTCGAACGTCGGCGAACTGATGGGTACCCCGCTCACCGCGCACTTCCTCGGTGGCTGCCCGATCGGTGCGAGCGCGGAGGACGGGGTCATCGACCCGTACCACCGGCTGTACGGGCACCCGGGCATCTCGGTCGTGGACGGCTCGGCGGTCTCCGCGAACCTCGGCGTCAACCCGTCGCTGACCATCACCGCGCAGGCGGAGCGGGCCATGTCGTTCTGGCCCAACAAGGGCGAGGCGGACTCGCGTCCGGCGCAGGGCGAGGCGTACGTGCGGCTGGCCGCGGTCGAGCCGAAGGCGCCGGCGGTGCCGAAGGAGGCGTTCGGCGCGCTGAAGCTGCCGTTCCTGGGCCTGCCGACGGTCCCGCCGAAGAAGAAGCGGTAGGGCCCCTCTGTCGGACCGGGCCGGATCAGGACAGCGGAAAGGGGCTGCACCCCCCTCCGAGTGCAGCCCCTCACGCCTACCGGTGACGTCGCCCGTTACGCGGCGGTGTCACCGTTCCTGCGGCGTCGCACGACGAACATCGCACCGGCGCCGAGCACTACGGCCGCGCCGCCCGCGAGGGCGAACATCGGCACTGCGGAGGACGAACCGGTCTCGGCGAGCGTGCCGGAGACCTGGCCCGTGGTGTTGGAGGACGGCTTCTCGGCCGGGACCGGAGCGGTGCCGCCGGTCTGCGGCGTCGAACCGCTGCCGCCGGACTTCACGATCTGGAACTTGTACGCGACATCGCTGACGCCCATGCAGTCCTTGTCGCCGATGTACAGACCGGCGCCGAGGGTGAAGCCGGCGCCGACCGGGGCGGTCGACTTCACATTGATGCGGAGCGGGATGTCGACCTCGTAGCCGGCCTGGATCTCGTCGGACTGACCGACGTAACCGACCGCGCGGCCGTCCTCGCTGAGGTCCTCCCACGCGCCGGTGTCCGGGTCGAGGGCCTGGAGGCTGACCTGCTTCGACTTGAACAGGTTGTCGCCGTCCTTGTCCGAGGAGGCGCCCGCGAAGTAGTCGATCTCGCGCACGGTGGTCTTCGACGAGTTGTAGACGTTCATCTTGAACTTGTGCCAGCCGCTGCCGCGGGCGATCTTGCCGGGCAGGCCGTTGATCGAGATGTCCAGGTCGGACTTCTCGCACTCGGTCGGCTCCTGCGGGTCCTCGGACTCGGACGGCGTGACGGAGGGCGTGCCGGACGGGGTGGCGCCGGCGTCCGCGGAGGGCGTGCCGGACGCCTCGGCGGCGGGCTCGTCCGTCTCCTTCACGGGCTTGCCGGTCTCCTCCGCGGGCTTGCCGGTCTCCTCGGCGGGCGAGGAGGTGTTCTCGGCGGGAGCCGTGGTGGTGACCTCGTCGGACGGCGTACTGCCGGGCGTGGTCTCGGTGTTCCCGGTCGGCTCCGGGGTCGTCGACTCGACGGTGGTGACGGTGTCGTCGGCGAACGCGACCGGGGCGGCCAGGATGGCTGCGGGTGCTATGACTGCGGTGGCGGCGGCCACCGCCATGGCGCGGCGAAGCTTCATGAAGACCTCAGAAGTCCGGTGTACCGCTGCGGCCGCGGTACGAGGGTCTGGACGGACCTTCCGCGGTGGGGGGCACGGGTGGGGCCGTTGTTCTGCATGCATGACCAGCCACCCGCCGTAATGGTTGTCCCGGTGTTCACAGAATCCTTATGTGACACGCGTCACGCATGTTCCGCTGTGCCTCCGTGGCCTGCGGGAATCTGCCGCCGCTCCATGACCAAGGGCCCCGCGGTCCGGTGTGAACCGGTCCACGGGGCCCTTGGTGATCAGCACCGACGTCAGGGCAGCGCCGGTGCCGAGAGGCGGCGCCGGGGGGTGGCGCCGCGGGAGGGTGGTGCGTCGGGTCGGCGCCCCCGGCGCGCGGGGGGCGCGTACGAGGTGTCGACCCAGGTCGTGAGTGGTGCGATATGGGGGACTTGCCCCTTGCATCGTGCTGGACCGGCTGCGTCCCGCGCAACCGTTTCGACCGGATACGGTCGGCTCCGGGCGTCCCCGGAGCCGACCGCTCTTGGGGTGACCGGGCTGCTGTCCCCTGCCGACCGGTCACGCACGCTGGGGCGCGGTCCCACGGCGTACCTGCAGTACGCCACACGCTCCAGCGGAGCCACGCGTGGTTTCTTCCTGAGCCGCCCCTGGCTGGCACGGACACCGGGACCAACGAAGCCACCGAGGTCCCGGTCACGCGCCGTACGGGTGAGAGTCGGTCCGAACGCAGATACGCCCCCGGAGTCACCGGAGCCCCCGTCGGCCGCCGCGCGCCCGGCCGACGGGTGGTTTGCGCGAGGCCGATCCGCGGAAGTCACACGCGGCCGCGGCACAGCTCCAGCAGCGTCATGGCGAGCGAGGTGCCGGGCTTGCCGAGCGCCTTCCGGTACTGGCCGAGGATCTCCATCTCGCGGGAGAGGTTGACCCGGCGGCCGCCGGAGGTGATCCGCGCCTCCTGGATGACTGCCGAGACGGCCATCCGTTCCTGGACGAGCCCGATGATCCGGTCGTCCAGGGCGTCGATGCGCTCGCGGGCGTCACCGATCAGCTCGGCGGCCTCATCTGTGTTCGCGCCGGTCCTCTCGATGAGGGTCTTCGCGGCGGCGGTGCTGTTGCTCATGGTGTGACTCCTGGGGGATGTGGTCCCCGGAGCGGTCGGGCCCCGAACGCAGAACGCCCCGGGCCTGTCGGCCCGGGGCGCCTGGAACGTTGCTTGTCAGTTGCTCAAGCAGCACGACCATGGCAGCCGGCGGGCCGGATGCCATAGGTAAAGACGAAGGTCGTGTGCTGACGCATGGGCCCAGTATGGACCCGTGCCGGGCGGTGGGCCAATGCGGGGCCGGATGCTGAGACGCCGCCGTCGGGGCGGTCGCGGGCCCCGTCCCGGCCGACGCCCGGAGGGTTTCCGCCCGCACCCGGGAAGACGCAGAAAGAGGTACTCCTCGCAACCCCGGTAGAATCGGAAACCGACCCCCCCCTCTCACCGCCGGAAGGCCGCCCCCGTGCCAGCAGCACCCCCCGCCGCCCCCGACACCACGCCCGACGTGGTCCTTGTTGTCGACTTCGGCGCGCAGTACGCCCAGCTCATCGCCCGACGCGTCCGTGAGGCCCGGGTCTACAGCGAGATCGTCCCGTCCACGATGCCGGTGGCCGAGATGCTGGCCAAGAACCCCCGGGCGATCATCCTGTCCGGCGGCCCCTCCTCGGTGTACGCGGAGGGCGCGCCCAGCCTCGACCGTTCGCTGTTCGAGGCCGGGGTCCCGGTCTTCGGCATGTGCTACGGCTTCCAGCTGATGGCCACCACCCTCGGCGGCACTGTCGACGACAACGGTGCCCGTGAGTACGGCCGCACGCCGCTGACGGTCTCCAAGACCGGCTCCACGCTCTTCGAGGGCACGCCCGCCGAGCAGTCCGTCTGGATGTCGCACGGCGACGCCTGCTCCGCCGCCCCCGAGGGCTTCACCGTCACCGCGTCCACGGACGTCGTACCGGTCGCCGCCTTCGAGAACGACGAGAAGAAGCTCTACGGCGTCCAGTACCACCCCGAGGTCCTGCACTCCACGCACGGCCAGCAGGTCCTGGAGCACTTCCTCTACCGCGGCGCGGGCATCGAGCCGACCTGGACCACGACCAATGTGGTCGAGGAGCAGATCGCGCTGATCCGCGAGCAGGTCGGCACCAAGCGCGCCATCTGCGGCCTCTCCGGCGGCGTGGACTCCGCGGTCGCCGCGGCCCTCGTCCAGAAGGCCATCGGCTCCCAGCTGACCTGCGTGTACGTGGACCACGGTCTGATGCGCAAGGGCGAGAGCGAGCAGGTCGAGAAGGACTTCGTGGCCTCCACCGGCGTCCAGCTGAAGGTCGTCGACGCGGAGGAGCGGTTCCTGAAGGCGCTGGCCGGGGTCTCCGACCCCGAGCAGAAGCGGAAGATCATCGGCCGCGAGTTCATCCGCGTCTTCGAGCAGGCCCAGGCCGAGCTCGTCGCCGAGGCGGGCGCGGCCGGCGAGGACGTCGCGTTCCTCGTGCAGGGCACGCTCTACCCGGACGTCGTCGAGTCCGGCGGCGGCACCGGCACCGCCAACATCAAGTCCCACCACAACGTGGGCGGCCTCCCCGAGGACATCGAGTTCCAGCTCGTCGAGCCGCTGCGCCAGCTGTTCAAGGACGAGGTCCGGATGGTCGGCCAGGAGCTCGGCCTGCCGGAGGACATCGTCCAGCGCCAGCCGTTCCCCGGCCCGGGTCTCGGTATCCGGATCGTCGGCGAGGTCACCAAGGAGCGGCTCGACCTGCTGCGTGAGGCCGACGCCATTGCCCGCGAGGAGCTGACCGCGGCCGGACTCGACCGCGACATCTGGCAGTGCCCGGTGGTCCTCCTGGCCGACGTCCGCTCGGTCGGCGTCCAGGGCGACGGCCGCACCTATGGTCACCCGATCGTGCTGCGCCCCGTCTCCTCCGAGGACGCGATGACGGCCGACTGGTCGCGGCTGCCGTACGAGGTCCTGGCGAAGATCTCCACCCGCATCACCAACGAGGTCGCCGACGTCAACCGCGTCGTCCTCGACGTGACGAGCAAGCCGCCGGGCACCATCGAGTGGGAGTGATCCCACCGCAGGGCCAACGCCGATGCCGTCGCTCGTTCATCCGGGCGGCGGCATCGCCGTGTCCGGGGCCGCCGCTCCGGCGAATCGATACGTGATCGCTCTGGCCACCTGCGGTGACCGGCGGTAGCTTCCGTCCGAATGCCCTGGGAGCCCCGAGGAGTCGCCATGCCCGAGCCCACGCCGATCCCCGTCGAACAGCTGCAGTTCGCGATGCCGCCCGTCCACGAGTCGGTCGGTGAGGAACGCGCGCACCGCAAGGAGCGGCTGGCCGGGGCGTTGCGGCTGTTCGGTGAGTACGGGTACGAGGACGGGGTCTCCGGTCACCTCACCGCACGGGACCCGGAGTTCGCCGACTGCTTCTGGGGCAACCCGTTCGGCGCCCCCTTCGACGGGATGAGCCCGGAGGATCTGATCCTGGTCAACGGCGACGGGCAGGTCGTCGAGGGGCGCCACCACGTCAATCAGGCGGCGTTCGCCGTCCATGCCCAGGTGCACCGGGCGCGCCCGGACGTCGTCGCCGTCGCGCACACCCACTCCCTGCACGGCCGGGCACTGTCCACGCTCGGTGAGTTCATCGAGCCGATCACCCAGGAATCCTGCGCGTTCTACGAGGACCACGCGGTCTACCAGGCCTACACGGGCGTCGTGGTCGACGAGGACGAGGGGCGCCGGATCGCGGCCGCGCTCGGCGCCCGCAAGGCGATCATCCTGCGCAACCACGGACTGCTGACCGTCGGCGACTCGGTGGACGCGGCCGCCTGGTGGTTCCTGACCATGGAGCGCTCCTGCCAGGTGCAGCTGACCGCGCGGGCGGCCGGGAAGCCGGTGCTGATCGAGCACCGGGACGCCGTCGCCACCCGCGAACAGCTCGGCAGCGACCTGGTGGCCTGGATCAATTACCAGCCCCTGTGGAAGCGGATTGCTCGAACGTTCTGACGATCTGCACGTCCGGACCGCCCTGATGCGGTACCTGCCCGTCCCGTACGGCACAATTCGCAGCAATCGGTGGTCAGTTGGCAGTACTGGGGCGGGAAAGGGCGGCGTTCTCCGTGGCGTTGGACGAGGCACGACAAGGCGCGCACGGCGGTGGCTGTACGTGCGGCGACTGCCCGTACGGGGCGCGCGAGGGACACCGGCGCGCGGTGGCCGCCTTCCTGGCCAAACGGGACGGACTCGCCGCGGGCCAGGGACTGCCGACCGGCGTCGCCCAGTCCGCGTCCGCGACCCGTCAGTGGGTCTCCGACGAGCTGACCGAGTCGGCCCGCACGGTCGCCGAACGCAGCCGGGAGGCGGGCGACGCCTGGCTCCGCCGGGTCTGGCAGCGCACCCTGGCCGTCGTCTGGGGGAGCGTCGCCGTGCTCGTCATCGGCGAGGCGGTCACCGCGATCGGCGCGGGCTGGTCGACCGCCCGCACCGCCGGTCTGCTCGCCGGGCTCGTCACCGCGGCACTGCTGACCGGCGCCGCCCGCTTCCACCGGGCCCGCGGCGGCGTCCTCGCCCCGCTGGTCGGCGAGGACAACCGGCTCTCCACCTCCCGCGCGGTCGCCGTCGCCTGGGTGCTGCTCACCGTCTTCTCCGTACTCGTCCTCGCGCTGCAGCTGGCAGGTGCCTCCAGCCACGCGGAGCGCGACGCGCTGATCGACGGTCTGGAGCTGGCGCGTGGCGTCGGGGTGCTGACCGTGCTGGCGCTGGTGTGCGCCGTCGCCGTGCTCGTACGCCGGGTGGTGACCGTACGCGTCCTCGCGCAGCGCCTGCAGAAGCTGCGGGCGGACCGGCCGCGCGCCGCCGATCTGCTCACCGACGACTCCGGGCGCGGCAGTTTCACGGATGTGCAGTACGTGCTGGTGAGCGCCGTAGCCGTCCTCTTCGCCGCGGTCCGGCTGGCCCGCCGGCCCGAGCAGCTCCCCGATCTGCCGTGGGGGCTGGCGCTGCTGGTGGCGGTCTCCGCGGCGACGTACTTCGCGGGGAAGTACGCGGAGGGCGGGCGCCCGGTCGTGCTGTCCGTCGTACGGGCCCGGGAGGCCGGTGACCTGGACGCGCCGATCCGTACCGGCGACGACATCGAGATCCGCGGAGCGGGCTTCGTGCCGCCCGGCGCCGGGGCCCCGGACCGGCTGGCCCGCATGGTGGTCAGGATCGGCCGGGTCCATGTCCATGTCCCGCTGATCCCGGTCACGGGAGGCTTCGCCAACCCGACCGACACCGTGCTCACCGTGCCGGTCCCGGTGGAGGTGGAACCCGGGCGGGTGGACGTCCAGGTCGTGACAGCCGCCGGGGTGGAGACGAACCGGGTCGAGATCGACGTCACGGACTGAGATCCGATCGACCGTCTTTCCCTCCGGCCGCCACTCGGGTCTGATCGGACCGGATCGAACCGCAGGGCAGGTGAGCAGCCCGTTCGCCGCGTACGTATGGTCTGGTGACGGGTCGACGGAAGGATAGGGTCCTTATGCGTGCGTATGGCACGAATTCGCGAGGTCTGGGCGAAGCGACAAGCATCCGTGAGCTGGCGCGGGAGCATGCCCTGCTGCCACTGCGGATCTTTCTCGGCGTCACCTTTCTCTATGCCGGGCTCGACAAACTGACGGACAGTGCCTTCTTCCGCGCCACCGGCCCCGGCTCCATCGGCGAGACGATGCACGCGGTACGCGACTCGGCCGCGATCCCGGCCCTCGTCGACCTCGCGCTGAAGAGCCCGGGAGCCTTCGGGCACGCCATCGCCTTCGGTGAACTCGCCGTCGGCATCGGCACCCTGATCGGGCTGTGGGCCCGGCTCGCCGCACTCGGCGGGGCGCTGATCTCGCTGAGCCTGTGGCTGACCGTGAGCTGGCAGGTCAAGCCGTACTACTTCGGCAACGACCTGGCCTACCTCATGGCCTGGCTGCCGCTGGTGCTCGGCGGCGCCGCGTCGTTCTCCGTGGACGCCTTCCTCGCGTCGCGACGGCGACGGATACGGTAGCCGAACCACGTCGTGGTCGCGGCGAGCCAGAGGCCGCCGAAGAACACCGGGCAGAAGAAGACCCAGGAAGCGTCCCAGGTGCCCGCCGCGTCCGCCGCGTAACCGGCGGCGAGGGCGAGCATGGCGATGCCCGCGACCGCCCGGCCCGGCCGGATCTCATGACGCAGCACGAATGACCTCCACCTGTCCGATACCGACTTCCAGATCCAGCTCGACCGTGCCCGCCGGGGTGACGCCCGCGGGCGGGGCGATCATGCGGTGTTCCTTCGGTGACGGGCTGATGTCCACATCGCCCGGCGGATCGCCCGGCAGCCGGATGTCGCCGATCCCGGCGTCCGCCCGCACCCGGAGCGTCACCGCCTTCGGCACGACGACGACCGCCCGGCCCGCGCCGACCCCCAGCTGCGTCCGGACCGTGTCACCCTTCGGGACCGGCACCTTCGACAGGTCGAGGGTGCCGACACCGCTGCCGAGCTCGTACCGCGGCTGGACCGCGGCGACCGATGCCGGGCGCCATTCCTCCCGCACCCAATGGGTGCTGATGTCCTTCGGCAGCGCGGCCGCGCCCGCCAGCAGCGCCGCCGTGATCATCGCCAGCAGGACGGTGCCGAACCCGGTCCTGCCGAGGAAGGTGCTGACCACCATCCCCGCACCGAACACGGCGAGCGCTGCGGCCAGGCCGAACTGCAGGCTCGTGCCGAACGGATGCGTGTGCCAGCTCAGGCCCGTGCCCAGACCGCCGGCGATCAGTGCGAGCAGGAAGACCAGGCCGCCGATCGAGCGTGGCCCCCGGTTGGTCCGGACCGGCTCGGGCGCGCGGTACGGGGTGTCCGCCGCCCTGCGGGGACGTACCGGCGGACTGTCGGCCACCGCATCCGCCGGGCCCCACAGATACCCCGGTCCCACCGGGCCGGACGTGCCGTCCTTGATGATCGGATCCCGCCACCACGACGGGCTGGCCGGCGACGGCGGTGCTTTCACCTCCGGCGGGGCGTCCGCCACCGCCTGCGCGGCCGTCGGGTGCAGCGGGTCCTCGGGCGCGGCGGTCCTGCGGGTTTGCGTCCACACGCTGAAGCCGACGACCGCGAGCGTCAGCATCGCGGAGAACGCCAGCGTGCCCCCGTTGCCCAGCATGGACAGGAAGAGCCCGCAGCCGATCAGCGCGAACAGCACCGCGACCAGCGACGCCCCCTCGACCCGGCCGGACAGCAGCCTGCGTGCCTCGTTCTCCTCCTCGCCCTCCAGCGGGAGCAGCAGCCAGGCGAAGCCGTAGAAGATCAGGCCGACGCCACCGGTCACCGACAGCACACCGATCACGATCCGGAAGATCACCGGGTCCACGTCGCAGTACCGGCCGAGTCCGCCGCACACCCCGGCCACCACTTTCTGCCGCGAGCTGCGCTGCAGCTGCGGTCTCGGTGCGGGCTGCGGTGCGACGCCGGGCGCGGCGTCCTGGGGAACGGTCATGGCTCCATGGTGACGGGCGGCAAGCGCCGACGGGACCCGCGCCGACCCTGGCCGATCCCTGATATTGGTTCCCCCGGACCCTGAAGGGCGCCGTCGCGGTGCGTGCGGCGGGTGCGAACTGCCCGTCTCAGGGTCGAAGTGGGGGCAGACCCTGATACCGCCGCTCACCCGTCCATGTGACGATCGTGGCATGCCGACCGCCTCACCCCGAGCCGCAAGCTCCCTCAGCGCCGACCCGGAGGAGCCACCGCTGCGCAAGCTGTACCGCAGTGCCGACGGACGGCTGCTCGGCGGCGTCGCGCGCGGTCTCGCCGGACATCTCGGGCTGCCCGTCGTCTGGGTGCGGTTCGTCTTCCTCGGACTGTTCTTCGCGGACGGCCTCGGGGCTCTGCTCTACGCCGTGTTCTGGATCGTCGTCCCCCTCGGCGTCGGCGGCGTCGACGCGCCGCGCTCCGTCTTCGAGACGGCCCCCGACGGCCGGCGCAGGCTCCGCAAGCCCGACAAGGGGCAGGTGTTCGCCCTCCTCGCGCTCCTCATCGGCGCCGTGACCTTCGTCGGCAACGTCGACATGGGCAGCAAGGCCGACCGTTACATCTGGCCGACGCTGCTGATCGGCGCGGGCTCCGTCCTGGTGTGGCGGCAGGCCGACAACGCCCGCCGGGCCCGCTGGATGGAGGTCGGCCGCCGCCGCCGGGTGCTGCATCTGGCCCGCGCGCTGGCCGGGGTCGCCCTGGTCGGCCTGGGACTCGCCGTCTTCATCGTGGTACGCGGCTCCGCGGCCCAGCTCGGCAATGTGCTGACCGCGGCGATCGCCGTCCTCACCGGCATCGCGCTGCTGGCGGGTCCCTATCTCGTCCGCATGACCCAGGACCTGTCCGAGGAACGCCTGATGCGCATCAGGGCCCAGGAACGCGCCGAGGTCGCGGCTCACGTCCACGACTCCGTGCTGCACACCCTCACCCTGATCCAGCGCAACGCGGACGACGGCAGCGAGGTCCGCAGACTGGCCCGCGCCCAGGAACGCGAGCTGCGCAACTGGCTGTACAACCCCGAGGGCACCGGCAAGGACGAGGGCGACGAACCGGAGACCCTCGCCGAAGCCGTCAAACGCGCCGCCGCCGAGGTCGAGGACAAGCACGGTGTCCCACTGGAGGTCGTCGTCGTCGGCGACTGCCCGCTCGACGAGAAGCTCGCCGCGCAGATGCAGGCCGCACGCGAGGCGATGGTCAATGCCGCGAAGTACGGTGGCGAGGGCGGCGCCGTGCAGGTCTACGCGGAGGTCGAGGGCCGCACGGTCTTCGTCTCCGTACGGGACCGTGGTCCGGGATTCGATCCGGATTCCGTACCGGGGGACAGAATGGGCGTACGAGAATCAATCATCGGCCGGATGCAGCGCAACGGCGGTACGGCGCGGCTGCGTTCGGTGCCCGGCGGGGGCACGGAAGTCGAGCTGGAGATGGAGAGGGCGGGCGAATGACCGAGACCACCGAAGCGATCGGGGGCCCGGAGCGCCGGGTACGGGTCGTGCTCGTCGACGACCACCGGATGTTCCGCACCGGAGTCCAGGCCGAGATCGGCCGCACCGAGGAGACCGGTGTCGAGGTCGTCGGCGAGGCCGCCGATGTCGACCAGGCGGTCACCGTCATCACGGCGACCCGCCCCGAGGTCGTCCTCCTCGACGTGCACCTGCCGGGCGGCGGCGGCGTCGAGGTGTTGCGCCGCTGCGCCCCGCTGATGGGCGCGGTCGAGAACCCGGTGCGCTTCCTTGCGCTGTCCGTCTCGGACGCCGCCGAGGATGTCATCGGTGTCATCCGCGGCGGCGCACGCGGCTACGTCACCAAGACGATCACCGGCACCGATCTGGTCGATTCGGTCTTCCGGGTGCAGGAGGGCGACGCGGTGTTCTCGCCCCGGCTGGCCGGCTTCGTCCTCGACGCGTTCGCCTCGACGGACGCGCCGCCCGTCGACGAGGACCTGGACCGGCTGACGCAGCGCGAGCGCGAGGTGCTGCGGCTGATCGCGCGCGGCTATGCGTACAAGGAGATTGCCAAGCAGCTGTTCATCTCGGTGAAGACGGTCGAGTCGCATGTCTCGGCGGTGCTGCGGAAACTCCAGCTGTCGAACCGGCACGAGCTGACGCGGTGGGCGACGGCCCGACGGCTGGTCTGAGTCAGCCGTTCTCCCGTTCGGGGTCGATGGAGATGTTGAGTCTCTCGCCGACCCTTCGGTAGCCGATGCCCGCGTGGATCCGTTCCACAGCGGCGTCGGCCGGCTCCAGCCACACCACTTACCCGTGGTGCTGTACGTGGGCGGCGGCGTCCATGGGCGTACGGGTTCCCTTCGACCGTCCGGTGGGATTCCGGAGTCAGGACCGCGAACTGCGGAGCGAGGGAGCCTATGCGACCCGGGTCGCTCCCGCGAAGGGCATGTTGTCGATCGGCGCGATGCGGACCGGTGCTCCGGGGTGCGGTGCGTGGATCATCTGTCCGTCGCCGATGTAGAGACCGACATGGCTGACCCCGGAGTAGAAGAACACCAGGTCACCGGGGACGAGTTCGGAGCGGGGGACATGCCGGCCGGCGTTGATCTGGGTGTATGTGGTGCGGGGGAGTGAGACGCCGGCGGAGCGCCAGGCGGCCTGGGTCAGCCCGGAGCAGTCGAACGAGGACGGTCCGGTTGCGCCCCAGACGTACGGCTTGCCGAGCGCCCCGTAGGCGAACGCGACGGCCTCCGCGGCGCGGGCGTTGGGAGCCTGGGTGGTGCCTAGGCGCGGGGCGCTGCGATCCGCGCGGGCGGCGCCCACGCGTTCGAACCCGGAGCGCTCCGCGGGCGAGAGGGTGTCCAGGAGCCTCCGGGCGTCGGCCAGTCTGGCCCTGACCGTCGTCCGGTGCTTCTTCAGGTCGGCCCGGCGGGCGGTGAGGGCCGCCAGCTCGTTCTTCGCCTCCGTGCGCAGCTGGGCGATCTCGGTGACCTGCCGCTGCACGTTGGAGACCTCGGCCGCCTGGCGGTCGGAGGCCCACTCCACGTACGAGGCCCGTTGCAGATACTGGTCGGGGTCCGAGGACAGCGCCAGCTGCACGGCGGGGTCGAGGCCGCCCGTGCGGTACTCCGCGGCGGCGAGCGAACCGAGTGCCTTACGGGAGGCATTGAGGCGTTCGGTCCTGCGGGCGGCCTCGTCGCGCAGTGCGTTCAAGGACCTGGCGGCGGCGGTCGCCTCCTCCTTCGCGCCGTTGTACTGCTCGGTGGCGACCTCGGCGTCGTGGTACAGCCGGTCCACCGCGGCCTTGATCCGGGTGGGGGTGGGCTGTGGTTCGGCGTGCGCGGAGCCCGGCAGGACGGCGGCGGTCGCGGCCCCGGCGAAGGCGAGGGTGGCTGCGGTGCGGGCGGCGGAGCCGGCGTGCGGGCGCTGCCTGGGTTTCCGATGCACTGCCACAGGGGCGGGGCTCCTTCGGTCGACTGCCCGTCGGGGCCTACCGGCGGGCCGCTGAGAGGTCCGGCGGCGGGACGCCAACAGGGGGAGCGGCCCGCCGCCGGATTTCTCGGCGGGGTGACCGGGCTGCCGTCCGGGTGCGGAGCGGTGCTGAAGCCGGCCACCTGGACAGGGACGCTAGGCCCAGGGCGCGAGGAAGGGTCGCAATGACGGCTATTGCCCGAATTTGGCAATGTGTTGTCGCCGAGTGGCTGGAAAATTCCATCAGAGTCAGGCAATTGGTGCAGATGGGAGCGAAATGCCGGGTAGCCCCCACCTCGCCGAAGAGGGGTGATATGGCCCCGGCTAGGCTGCGGCCTCATGGACGTACTCATCAATGTCTTCGTCGCGCTGCACATCATCGGCATCGCCGCCCTCCTGGGCGGCTTCCTGACCCAGATGAAGGCGATGGGCGCAGGCACGGCACGCTTCGTCCCGGCGATGCTGCACGGCGCGCTGACCATGCTGGTCACCGGTGTCGCGCTGGTCGGACTCAACCAGGCCGACGACCACCCGGTCAACAACATCAAGATCGGCGTGAAGCTGGCGGTCCTGGTGGTGATCCTCGCGCTGGTCTACATCAAGCGGGACGAGGAGAAGGTCGAGAAGGGTGTGTTCGCGGCGGTCGGCGGACTGACGGTCGCCAACATCTTCATCGCGACACTCTGGACCTGAGCCGGACCCGCCCGCATGAAAAGCGAGCCCCTGCCGGACCCGGCAGGGGCTCCTCTTATGCGGGCTCGGCGTCATGCCGGGCGCACGCTGCCGTAGATCGGCATGTAGTAGATCGACTCCTCGCGGACGTTCGCCCCCGGCTTCGGGGCGTGGATCATCATGCCGTCGCCCTTGTAGATACCGACGTGGCTGATGTCGTCGTAGAAGAAGACGAGGTCGCCCGGCTTCAGGTCGGCCGTGGCTATCCGGGTGCCGATCTTCACCTGGTCCCAAGTGGTGCGGGGGATGTCGACGCCCGCTGCCTTCCAGGCGGCCTGGGTCAGCCCCGAGCAGTCGTACGAGGAGGGGCCCGCCGCTCCCCAGACGTACGGCTTGCCGATCTGGGCGCGGGCGAAGGCGAGAACCTTCTCGGCCTTCGTGGTGGCACTGGTGTCCGAGCCGGTCCCGGTCCCGGTCCCGGTTCCCGTGCCCGTCCCCGTGCCACTGGTGGAGGCGGCCTTCTTCGCCGCCTCCTGGGCCTTGCGGTCCGCCTCGGCCTTGGCGGCGGCCTGCCGGCGGGCGAGTTCCTCCGCCTTGCGCTTGGCCTCCGCCTCCTTCTCGCGCTCCAGTGCCGCCAGCCGCGCCTTCTCCTCGGCCGTCAGCTTCGACAGCATCGCGCGCGCCTCGCCCAGCTTCTTCTGGACGGATTGCTTGCTGGTCCGCAGCGTGGCCTGGGACTCGGTGAGCGTCTCCAGGCTCTTCGTCGCCTCGGTGCGCTTCTTCGCCGCCGCTGCCTGCTGCGTACGGAAGTCCGTGACCGCCTTCTGCTGCTGGGCGGTCATCCGGTTCATCAGCTGGTTCTGGTCGAAGTACGACTGCGGGTCGTTGGCCAGGAAGAAGGTGGCGGTCGGGGCGATGGAGCCGGTGCGGTACTGCGCGGCCGCGTAGTTGCCGAGTGTTCTGCGCGCCTCGTTCAGCTTGTCGGCGCGCTCGGCCACGTCCTCCAGCAGGGCGTCGACCTTGCCGCGCTGCGTGGCGGAGGCCTCTTTCGCCTGGTTGTACTGCTGGGTCGCGGTGCCCGCCTGCCGGTAGAGGTCGTCGACCTTCTTCTGCACGTCCTCGATGCTGGGCTTGGGTGCGCTCGGGGTGGCCGTGGCGCTCTGGGTCGACAGCAGGGTCACGCCTGCCAGTGCGGCCGTCGTGAGCCCGACGGCGGGGGTGGTGGTGCGTACTCGGCTGCGCGGTTTGCGATGCGATGCCAAAGCCGGCATCTCCTTCCGTGGACCGCCTACCGGGTTAGCTGTCGGGTTCGGGCGGAACGGAAGGCTGCCCTACGGTCCGAGTGGGGATACAGACCGATTCACCCCGGTTTCGCATGTGGGTCCCCGGTTCCGAACTTCCCTGTGGGCAGCGCGGATTCGGCGGGGGAGCCCGCTCGGCGTGGTTCGCCTCAAGGGGGTACGGGCCGCCCGACGGAGCACGCTAGCCAACCGTGGTGCCGCTGTGAAGCTTGATGTTCGATATGCCCGATACGTTTTCGTGACCTTGGCGAAGAGGGGTCGGAGGAGGCGGTTTGGGCCCCGATTTCCTTACGGGGCGTGGGCGGGTGCTCTCCGTACGTAGGTGCCTTCCGGCCGCGCTTTCCCATGCGGCCGCAGAGTGTCGGTGCGTCGCCCTAGACTCGTGAGGCGATGAGCAGCCTCTTTGACGACAGTTTCCTGGCCGGCCTCCAGCACTCGGAGGAAGAACCCCCGCCGCCCCCCGAGGACTCCGCACCCGAAGCGGTGCCGGAGGACCTCTTCGCGGGTGTCTTCGACGCACCCCCGCCGCCCCGGGACGCGTACTACCGGGACGGCGCCCACCGCCCCGCCATCGACTCCGCCGCCCTGCTCGACGGGCTGAACACCGAGCAGCGCGCCGCGGTCGTGCACGCCGGATCGCCGCTGCTCATCGTCGCCGGCGCAGGCTCCGGCAAGACCCGGGTGCTCACCCACCGGATCGCCCACCTGCTGGCCGAGCGGGGCGTGCACCCCGGCCAGATCCTGGCGATCACCTTCACCAACAAGGCCGCGGGCGAGATGAAGGAGCGCGTCGAGCAGCTCGTCGGACCGCGCGCCAACGCCATGTGGGTCATGACGTTCCACAGCGCGTGCGTGCGGATCCTGCGCCGCGAGTCGAAGCGGCTCGGCTTCACCTCGTCGTTCTCGATCTACGACGCGGCCGACTCCAAGCGGCTGATGGCCCTGGTCTGCCGCGATCTGGACCTCGACCCGAAGCGCTTCCCGCCGAAGTCGTTCACGGCCAAGGTCTCGAACCTGAAGAACGAGCTGATCGACGAGGAGACCTTCGCCGGCCAGGCCGCGGACGGCTTCGAGAAGACGCTCGCCCAGGCGTACGCGATGTACCAGTCCCGGCTGCGCGAGGCCAACGCACTGGACTTCGACGACATCATCATGACGACGGTCCATCTGCTCCAGGCGTTCCCCGACGTCGCCGAGCACTACCGACGCCGCTTCCGGCACGTCCTCGTCGACGAGTACCAGGACACCAACCACGCGCAGTACACGCTCGTACGCGAGCTGGTCGGCCCGGCCGGAGAGGCCGACGCCCCCGCCGAGCTCTGCGTCGTGGGTGACGCCGACCAGTCGATCTACGCCTTCCGCGGCGCGACGATCCGCAACATCCTCCAGTTCGAGGAGGACTACCCGAACGCGACGACGATCCTGCTGGAGCAGAACTACCGCTCCACGCAGACGATCCTCTCCGCCGCCAACGCGGTCATCGAGCGCAACGAGAGCCGCCGCCCCAAGAACCTCTGGACGAACGCGGGCGAGGGCGCCCGGATCACCGGCTATGTCGCGGACACCGAGCACGACGAGGCGCAGTTCGTCGCCGACGAGATCGACCGGCTGACCGACGCGGGCGACGCGAAGGCCGGCGACGTCGCGATCTTCTACCGGACGAACGCGCAGTCCCGCGTCTTCGAAGAGATCTTCATTCGCGTCGGCCTGCCCTACAAGGTCGTCGGCGGCGTGCGCTTCTACGAGCGCAAGGAGGTCCGGGACATCCTGGCCTACCTCCGGGTCCTCGCCAACCCCGAGGACACCGTCCCGCTGCGCCGCATCCTCAACGTGCCCAAGCGCGGTATCGGCGATCGCGCCGAGGCGATGATCGACGCACTGTCGCTGCGCGAGAAGATCACGTTCCCGCAGGCACTGCGCCGCGTCGACGAGGCGTACGGCATGGCGGCCCGCTCGGCCAATGCCGTCAAGCGGTTCAACACGCTGATGGAGGAGCTGCGCACGATCGTCGAGTCCGGCGCGGGCCCCGCCGTGGTGCTGGAGGCGGTGCTGGAACGGACCGGCTATCTCGCCGAACTCCAGGCGTCCACGGACCCGCAGGACGAGACGCGGATCGAGAACCTCCAGGAACTCGCCGCCGTCGCGCTCGAATTCGAGCAGGAGCGGGGGGAGTCCGCCGGGGAGGAAGGTGCGGGCACGGGCACGCTCGCCGAGTTCCTGGAGAAGGTCGCGCTCGTGGCCGACTCCGACCAGATCCCCGACGAGGACGAGGACGGCTCCGGCGTCATCACGCTGATGACGCTGCACACGGCCAAGGGGCTCGAATTCCCGGTGGTGTTCCTGACCGGCATGGAGGACGGCGTCTTCCCGCACATGCGCGCCCTGGGACAGGTCAAGGAGCTGGAGGAGGAGCGGCGCCTCGCGTACGTCGGCATCACCCGTGCCCGTGAGCGGCTGTATCTGACCCGGGCGGCGATGCGCAGTGCGTGGGGTCAGCCCTCGTACAACCCGCCGTCGCGGTTCCTGGAGGAGATCCCGGACCAGCACCTGGAGTGGAAGCGGACCGGGCCGATGGCGGCCCCGGCCGGACCGACGTCGGGGATCACGTCGTCGCTGTCCTCGTCGCGCGCCCGCTCGGGCCCCTCGGGCTTCGCGACCCGGCGTACCTCGGACAAGCCGACGGTCACGCTGGTGGTCGGGGACCGGGTCACGCACGACCAGTTCGGGCTCGGCACGGTGACGGCGGTCGAGGGGATCGGCGACCAGGCGAAGGCGACGGTCGACTTCGGGGACGAACGACCGAAGAAGCTGCTGCTGCGGTACGCGCCGGTGGAGAAGCTCTAGGGGGGCCGCTCCGGAGCCGACGGGCGGGGCCTGTGCCGTGTCGGGCTCTGCAGCTCAGGTCGGGTCGAGGCCGTGGCTGCGGAGCCAGGGCAGCGGGTCTATGGCCGCTCCGCCACCGGGCCGGACCTCGAAGTGCAGGTGCGGGCCGGTGGAGTTGCCGGAGTTCCCGGAGTACGCGATGACGTCACCGGCCTTGACCGGGCCCGAGCGGATCCTGGTGCTGCTCAGATGGCAGTACCAGGTCTCGGTACCGTCGGCCGTGGTGACGATGGCCATGTTCCCGTAGGCGCTGTTCCACTGGGTGCGTACGGTGCCGTCGGTCGCGGCCATCACCGGAGTGCCGTACGAGACGGGGAAGTCGATACCCGTGTGCACGGACATCCAGTTGACGCCCGCCTGACCGTAGTAGGCGCTGAGGCCGTGCTGCTTGACCGGCAGGAGGAACTTGGGCCGCAGCGCCTCTTTCCGGGCGGCCTCCTCCTCGCGCTTCTTCTTCTCGGCGGCCTGCCGCTCTCTCAGGTCGATGCGCTCCTGGGTGCGGCTGGCGCGGTCGGCGAAGTTCTCGGCGTCGGCGCTGAGGTTGGCGAGCTGGGTGTCCAACTTGTTGTTGGCGTCGACCGGCTTGACGCTGCCGGGGTCGGCGGCCGCCATCGACGTGGTGTCGTCCTTGGTGTCCTCGCCGCTGCCGAGTCCGCCGACGGAGGCGGCGGCGATACCGGCGACGCTCATCACGCAGGCGGAGGGGACGGCGACGGTGAGAAGAGCGGAACGCTTGGCGGGGGTGCGACGCCGGCCGCGGCTGCCACCGCCGCCGCGGGTGACGGAACGGCTCGCAGGGCGGGGGATGTCGGCGGTGTGCTCCGCCGCGTGGTCCGTCCGGTCTGCCGCGTCGTCCGTATCGGCCTCGAGGTCCGGGTCCAGGTCGGCGACCCCGAACTCGGAGGTCGCGGTGATGTCCGCGGGCTCCACGGTTCCGGCGGGCGGGTAGGGCTCGTACGGAGCGTAGGAACCCTGATTCTCGTACGCCTCGTACGCGGCCTGTTCGGGTTCGTACGACTCGTGCGCGGTTTGCGCGGTTTGCTGTTCGTGCTCGGGCGTGGCGCCGGTGTTCCAGGCGGTGGCGTCGTATGCGCCGGTGTCGTAGGCGGCCGTCCCGGTCGTCGCCCACTGGCCGTTCTGGTGCCAGCCGTTGGTGTCCCACTGGCCCGACGCGTCCGGAGCGCCGCCCTGCGCGGGGATGCCCGGGACTTCCGGCATCCACGTCGCGGTGGTGTCGTACTGCTGCGGGTGCTGGGTCCCGTACGCGGCATAGGGGTCGTACGTGACGGTCTGATGCGCGCCGGTGTCCCACTGGGTGGAGTCGTACTGGCCGCTGTATCCGGCCTGTCCGGTGTCGTAGCCGCTGCTGTAGCCGGTGGTGTCGTACGTGCCGTCGTGGCTGCCCGGGAGGGAGCCGAAGAGCGGGTCGCTGTCGAAGCTGCCCGTGGAGTGGCTGTCGTAACCGACATACCCGGCGTAGGGGTGCTGGTCGTTCACCAACTTCTCTCTCGCCTCGGCAGCAGGACCTGGGTCTGGGGTCCGGTGGGGGAATCCCAGGGGAAAGCAGTGGCCGCGACTGTACCCGGCAGTACGTGACGGCGACAATCTTCCTCAGGTTCCGGGCCCGCAGGAAACGGGCAATCGGCCGTCTTTCGGCGGACTGTGCACAGAGCCTTGGCTCTATGTTCGAAACGCGTTCTATTTGTGAGCGCACTCCGGGCAGCCATGGTGCCCGGGGTATGCCCCCGGCACGGCGTGGCGGCCTTGTGCCCGTGAGGGACTCCGGTCCCTCAGGCGACCGAGGCGGCTCCCAGGAGTCCGGTGGCCGATTCCGGGGACTCCAGTGCCTGCCGGATCCCGGCGGCGACCGCCGGGTGGACCGGCAGTGCGAGGTGGCCGATCCCGGTGACGCGCACGTTCAGCGCATCGAGGTCCGGATGGTCGATGCAGGCCGCCTCGACCGGGACGATCACCTGGTCCAGCTCGCTCCAGAAGCTCACGAACCGGGTGCGGCAGTCGGGTGCGGGGCGGCGCAGTTCCTCGATCGGGGCGGAATCGCTGCGCATCTGGCGCACGATCGGGTGCGCACTGGCCACCGGGGCGACGGCGGTGCCGCCGTGCGGGGTGCCGAGGGTGACCAGGGTGTGGACCCGTCGGTCACCGCCGAGTCGCTGCACGTAATAACGGGCGATCAGGCCACCGAGGCTGTGGCCGACGACGTCGACCTCGTGGTGCCCGGTGCGGGTGCAGATCTCCTCGACATGCCGGCCGAGAAGTTCGGCGGCCGTGCGGATGTCACACGTGAGCGGTGAGTAGTTGAGGGACTCCAGATGGTGCCAGCCGTGCCGGGCCAGGGAGCGGCGCAGCAGGACGAAGACGGAGCGGTTGTCGATGAACCCGTGCAGGAGCACGACGGGCCGCCGCTCGGGGCTCTCGGTGGGCAGGGCCCGGGTTCCGGCCGGTGCGGTGGGTGGCTGTTCGGGCGGGGGCGTCGCGGCATGCCGCTCCCCGGTCATGCCCGAGGGGTAGAGGAGCACGTGCCCGACGAGCACGACCAGCTCCAGCGCGGTGGCTCTCAGCAGTGCCGATGACAGCCAGGTGCGACGCAGACACGGCTGGCGGAGCAGTAGCGGAAGAAAAGGCAGGACCTTCATGGCCGACCTCCTGCTTCGGCGCACGGGAGGCGGCCCAAGTCCCCGTATGCCCTCATGGGGTGCCGTGGCAGAGGCGTGGGTGGCTGGTCGGACCACCTGTCGACGAGTCGTACCACCGTGCCGTGCGGCTGACGGCGCGGTGGTACGGCGACCTCGTAGCGGCTCCCCTGGCCTCCGTGGCCCGCGCGGCAGGCATGCCGCGTGATGCGGGAACGGGGCCCGGTGAACATGTCCCAGGTGTGATTTCCCCCTCCCGGCCCACCGCGAAACGGCGGGTTGCGGGATGCTGTCGATAACGTTCGTTCACATCCCCGGCCCTTTCCGGCACGGGAGACGCATGTGGAGGCAGTGATGGGTGTGACCGGTCCGATCCGTGTGGTGGTGGCCAAGCCGGGCCTCGACGGCCATGACCGCGGGGCGAAGGTGATCGCGCGGGCGCTGCGCGACGCCGGTATGGAGGTCATCTACACCGGGCTCCACCAGACGCCCGAGCAGATCGTCGACACCGCGATCCAGGAGGACGCCGACGCGATCGGCCTCTCGATCCTCTCCGGCGCGCACAACACGCTCTTCGCCAAGGTGATCGAGCTCCTGAAGGAGCGCGACGCGGAGGACATCAAGGTGTTCGGCGGCGGCATCATCCCGGAGGCGGACATCGCACCGCTGAAGGAGCAGGGCGTCGCGGCGATCTTCACCCCGGGGGCGACGACGGGCTCGATCGTCGACTGGGTGAACGCCAACGTCCGCCAGTCCGCAGACGCCTGACCGGGCGGGCCGGGGCGCTCGCCCGTCCGGTGCCCTGCGTCCTCAGTCGCCCGCCCGGTGCGAGGCCGGGTCCGTCGAAGGGGTTCCCCTGCCCTGGAGACCACGGGGGAGATTGAGGACGCGGCGCGGCGCAGGAAGCGCAATCCGCCGCCGGCACCACCGCACCCCCTACGCCGCCTCCGGCAGCAGCTCCGCCTCCATCGCCGCGCGCAGCCGCAGGGTGGAGACCAGGCGCTGGAACGCCTCCGACCAGTAGCCGGCGGCTCCCGGCGACGCACCCTCCGGCTCGTCCGGTGTCGTCGTGAGGACCTCCAGGCGGTCCGCCTCCGCCGGGTTCAGACAGCGCTCGGCGAGACCCATCACGCCGCTGAAGCTCCACGGATAGCTCCCCGCGTCGCGGGCGATGTCGAGCGCGTCGACGACCGATCTGCCGAGTGGCTCCGCCCAGGGAACCGTGCAGACCCCCAGGAGCTGGAACGCCTCGGACAGCCCGTGCGCGGCAATGAAGTCGGCCACCCACGCGGCCCGTTCCGTACCGGGCAGTGTGGCGAGGAGCTTGGAGCGCTCGGCGAGCGACGCCGTGCCGGGGCCGTTCGACGGGGGTACGGAGGGGGCGCCCAGTAGCGCGCGGGCCCACTCCGGGTCCCGCTGCCGCACCGCCGCCCGGCACCACGCCGCGTGCAGTTCCTCACCCCAGCCGTCGGCGACGGGCAGCGCGACGATCTCCTGTGCCGTACGCCCGCCGAACTGCGCCGGCCAGGTGGACAGCGGGGTCGACTCCACCAACTGGCCCAGCCACCACGACCGTTCGCCCCGGCCGGACGGCGGCGCCGCGAGCACGCCGTCGCGCTGCATCTCCGCATCGCATTCATGCGGCGCCTCCACGGCGATGGACGCGGAACTGGCCGTCAGGTCCGGGTTCACGCATGACGCCGCACGGGCCGCCATCCGCCCGGCCAGCGCCGACTCCGGCAGCGCGGACAGCAGCTCGGCGGCCGTCGCGCGGACATTGCGGCTGCGGTCGGAGAGCGCCTGCTCCAGGAACGGCTCGTCCGCACCGGACAGCCCGGTACGCAGCGAGTCCACGAACATCAGCCGGTCCTCGGCACGCTCCGTCGGCCACGTGCTGGCCAGCAGTGCGAGCGCGCTCCCCGGATCATGTGCGCGTACGGCCCCGAGCAGGGCGACGCGCTCGGCGAACAAGCCCTCCTCCCACAGCCGGCGCACCGCCTCCGGGTCGGTCACCTCGGGCCGCGGCGCGCCGCCGGACGAGCCGCGCAGCGCGAACTTCCAGTCGGGGTTCAGCCGGGCCAGCCACAGCCCACGCGGCCCGGCGAAGGCCAGGGCCTGCGGCCGCAGGTCGGTACGGGCGCGGGCCGCGTCCAAGAGCGCCGGGAGCAGCGCCTCCGGCGCCCGGTAGCCGTGCAGACCGGCTGTGGCCAGCCACTGCGGGATCAGCTCGGTGAGATCCGGCGCGGCACCGCGCCGGCCGCCCGCACCGCTCGGCGCCGACCGGTCGGCGAGCAGCTGGGCGAGTCTGCGCCGCGCGGCCGGCGGAAGGGGCGGCCGGAGGTCGGCGGGCGCCGTCCCCGGCCGCGCGGCCGCGGGCGCGGGAAGCAGTCCGGCTCTGTGCCGCACGGTGTGGAGCGCCGCCGCGTCCAGGAGCGCGACCGGCCCCCGATCGCCGTCCGCCGATGACGGCCGGCGATCGGTGCCGAGCAACGCCGAGGTGACGAGCTCTTCCCACGGGGTGGTTGTACTGGGCATCGGTCCTCCTCCAGGGGTCAGATGAGCGGTACGGTCTCGGCCGCACCGCCGTCGGAGCCATCGGTCCAGGCGGCGAGCGGGTCGAAGCCGCGGTGGCCGCATTCGCCGAACACCGTGAGGGGCGCGCCGCCGGACAGCGCGACGAGCTTCCACAGACCCGGCCGGGACAGCGCCGACGGGACGACGGGCAGGGCCGTACCACCTGTGGCGTCCGCCAGTTGCCAGCCGTCGCCCGACGGCACCGGTATGACCTCGCGCAGGGTCACCGGCCAGGACTCCAGCCAGGGGTCGTCCCGCAGGGCGCGCCCGTACGAGGCGACCGCGCCCGCGGTCGTGGAGCCCCGAGGGGGAGTGCCGGACGGCACCGGCGCACCGAACTGCGCGCCCAGCTCGGCCCGTAGCTGTCCAGCACCCTGGTACGGCGTGAGTTCGGCGTCGAGCGTGGCGCCCACCGGCAGGGCCTGCCCCGGGGAGCGCCCGGCCGCTCCGAAGGACAGCAGCAGTGCGGTGCGGCCCGAGTCCCTCCCGTACAGCCAGATCCGACGCGTGACGATCTTGCCGTCCGGGGTGTCGTACTGGGCGAGGACCAGCCACCGGTCACGGACCGGGAGGCCGTCGGCGGGGGAGGTCAGCCCCACCCGCGTACGGACCGTCGCGGCCAGCGGCTCCGGCAGCCGGTCGATGCCCAGCCAGGCGGTGTCCAGTAGATGCAGCAGTGCGCACTCCTGGAGCAACCGCGCAGGCCAGCCGGCGCCGGACGCCGGGATCGCCCCCAACTCCCGGACCCGGCCCGCAAGTCCCGGCGCCTGCGCGTCGACCATGCGGGCCGCCGTCTCCTCCCACAGCCCGTACCCCGACTGGTCGGCCGCCGCCAGACCGCCGCGCAGCAGATCCATCAGCCGCTGCTCCAACTCCTGTGCACCGCCGGTGATCCGCCCGGCCCGCCGCTCGGCGCGCCGCCGGGCGGCCTCCGGGTCGGCCGGGCCCGCGGCCGAGGAGCCGCCCGCCCCCGGCCCGCCCTTCTCCCCCTTGGCCTCCGCGCGCGTGCGACGGCCCGTCAGCCACTCGCCGGCCCAGTCCGGCACCTCGCCCGCGGGCAGGGCCGATGCGCCGGAAGCCCAGACCAGCAGCAGACCCAGCGCGTGCTTGCACGGGAACTTCCGGCTGGGGCAACTGCACCTGTACGCAGGGCCGGTCGTGTCGACCACGGTTTGATACGGCTTGCTTCCGCTGCCCTTGCACAGCCCCCACACCGCACCCGAACCGTCACACCCGCCACCCGACCACGGTCCGGTCGAACCGAGCTTGCTCCCCGCCTTGCGTGATGCCTCGTCAGGAGCCAGGGCCAGGACCTGCTCCACCGTCCAGCGCGCCGCCGGGTCGGCGGTGCGCAAGGGTTCTCCCCCGTGAGATAGCAGCATGGGAACGACGGTAGAACGGGCCACTGACAATCACGCTGACCTGCCATTTCGTTGTCGCGCAAACAGCTTGACTTTACTCTCCCTTTGCGATTCGCTGCGAGATACCGACCTTTGAATCCGGGGGGGGATGGACCGATGAGCCACACCGTCCGCAGCATCCACAATTTCCGTAACTCCCGCACCATCCGGACTGCCGCCTCCGCAGCCGTCGTCCTCGGTCTCGCCGTGGGCCTCGGGGCCTGCTCCGAGTCCGTCGATCAGGTGGACAAGGCCGTGAACGAGACGTACGAAGTCACCTACGAGGTCACCGGTACGCGCGTCGACGAGATCCAGTTCCACGCGGGCGGGGGCAAGGCCATGGACCCGGAGATCGAGACGGTCAAGTCCCCGACCCTGCCGTGGCGGAAGACCGTCACGCTGCGCGGCATCATGCCGCCCGCCGTCATGCCGATCGCCCTGGACGAGACCGGGGCCGACGTCGCCTGCTCGATCACGCACAAGGGCAAGGTGATCAAGGAGGCCAAGGGCGAGGGACTCATCTCCGGCGGCGGCTGCGTCGCGGTCTCGCCGGTGGCCGGCTGAACTTCCCCGTCCGTAGCCGCTGGACCGGCCCTGACCTGCGGTCGGGGCCGGTTGTCAGTGGCATGGTGCACGGTGGGAACCACATCAGGTCGACCGATCTGGAGGGGGATCCATGACCGTGTCCGAAACCACCGCCGCCGTCGGCGTGCAGGCCCTGCGGCCGCATGCCGAGGACGCCTTCGCCCATGAGCTGAAGGCCCTTGCCGCAGCCGACGACCGCCCGCGGCCCGCCCGTTGGCAGCTGTCCCCGTGGGCCGTCGCCACCTACCTGCTCGGCGGCACCCTGCCCGACGGCACGGTGATCACACCCAAGTACGTCGGCCCGCGCCGCCTCGTCGAGGTCGCCGTGACCACACTCGCCACCGACCGGGCCCTGCTGCTCCTCGGCGTTCCCGGCACCGCCAAGACCTGGGTCTCCGAGCACCTCGCGGCCGCTGTCAGCGGCGACTCGACGCTGCTCGTCCAGGGCACGGCGGGCACACCCGAGGAAGCCGTCCGCTACGGGTGGAACTACGCGCAGTTGCTGGCGCACGGCCCCAGCCGCGACGCACTGGTGCCCAGCCCGCTGATGCGTGCCATGTCCGAGGGCATGACCGCGCGGATCGAGGAGCTCACCCGCATCCCCGCCGATGTGCAGGACTCGCTCATCACGATCCTGTCGGAGAAGACGCTCCCCGTTCCGGAGCTGGGCCAGGAGGTCCAGGCCGTCCGGGGATTCAATGTCATCGCGACGGCCAACGACCGCGACCGCGGGGTCAACGAGCTGTCCAGTGCCCTGCGCCGCCGGTTCAACACGGTCGTGCTGCCGCTGCCCGCCACGCCCGACGCCGAGGTCGACATCGTGTCCCGGCGCGTCGACCAGATGGGGCGCTCGCTCGACCTTCCGGCGGCACCCGACGGCATGGCCGAGATCCGACGGGTGGTCACGGTCTTCCGTGAACTGCGCGACGGCATCACGACGGACGGGCGCACCAAGCTCAAGTCCCCGTCGGGCACGCTGTCCACGGCCGAGGCCATCTCCGTCGTCACCAACGGCCTGGCGCTCGCCGCCCACTTCGGCGACGGAGTGCTGCGCCCCGGCGATGTGGCGGCCGGCATCCTCGGCGCGGTCGTCCGGGACCCGGCGGCGGACCGGGTGGTCTGGCAGGAGTACCTGGAGACCGTGGTCCGGGAGCGGGACGGCTGGAAGGACTTCTACCGCGCCTGCCGCGAGGTATCCGCATGACCCGCGCCGCGCGTCCCGTCGGACCGCTGCTGCTGGGGGTGCGGCACCACGGGCCGGGCTCGGCCCGAGCCGTCCGTGCGGCGTTGGAAGCCGCCCGCCCGCAGGCGGTGCTCATCGAGGGGCCTCCCGAGGGTGACGCACTGCTGCCGCTGGCGGCCGACGAGCGGATGCGACCGCCGGTCGCGCTGCTCGCCCATGCCGTGGACGACCCGGGACAGGCGGCGTTCTGGCCCATGGCCGCCTTCTCGCCCGAGTGGGTCGCGATCCGCTGGGCGCTGACGCACGACGTGCCGGTCCGCTTCATCGACCTGCCCGCGGCGAACTCCCTGGCCATGACACAGGCAGCGGAACGCGAACCGGACGGGGACGGGGGCGGTGAAGCGGACGGAACCGGGGGCGCGGCCGGGGAGCCGGCTCCGGGACGCTCACCCGGGCATGCCCCGATCGACCCCATCGGCGTGCTGGCCGAGACAGCGGGATACGACGACCCGGAGCGATGGTGGGAGGACGTCGTCGAACACCGCACCCAGGGCGGTGAGGCCGTCGACCCACGGGCACCGTTCGCCGCGCTCGCCGAGGCGATGACGGCCTTGCGCGATGTGTACGGGGACGGCGGGCATCCTCGGGACGCCGTCCGCGAGGCGTACATGCGCATCCAGCTCCGCAAAGCGGTGAAGGAGTTCGGTGACGACGTCGCGGTCGTCTGCGGTGCCTGGCATGTGCCCGCACTCGGTACGAGGACCACACTCGCCGCCGACAGGGCCCTGCTCAAGGGGCTGCCCAAGCTCAAGGCCGAGCTGACCTGGGTGCCTTGGTCGCATCGGCGGCTCGCCCGGCACAGCGGATACGGGGCGGGCATCGACTCGCCCGGCTGGTACGGACACCTCTTCGAGGTCGCCGACCGCCCGATCGAGCGGTGGATGACGAAGGTTGCCGGACTCCTGCGCGACGAGGACCGGTTCGTGTCGTCCGCCCATGTCATCGAGGCCGTCCGGCTCGCCGAGACCCTCGCCGCCATGCGCGGCCGCCCGCTGGCAGGGCTGAGCGAGACGACCGATGCGATCCGGGCCGTGATGTGCGAGGGCTCCGATGTGCCGCTCGCGCTCGTCCGGGACCGGCTGATCGTCGGCGAGACACTCGGCGAAGTGCCGGACACCGCTCCTGCCGTGCCCCTGCAGCGTGACCTCACCCGACAGCAGCGCATGCTCCGTCTCAAGCCGGAAGCGCTGGAGCGGGAGTTGGAGCTCGACCTGCGCAAGGACACCGACGCGGCCCGCAGCCGGCTGCTCCACCGGCTGCGGATCCTCGCCGTCGGCTGGGGCGAACCGGCCACCGGGCGGGGGAGCACCGGCACCTTCCGGGAGAGCTGGCGGCTGCGCTGGGAACCCGAGCTGTACGTACAGGTCGCGGAGGCCGGCACCTGGGGCACCACCGTGCTCTCCGCGGCGACGGCCAAGGCCGGGTCCCAGGCGGTCTCGGCGACCGCCCTCGCCGAGGTCACCGCGCTCGCCGAGCGCTGTCTCCTTGCCGAACTGCCCGAGGCGCTGCCCGTCGTGATGCGGGCCCTCGCCGACCGCGCCGCGCTCGACGCGGACGTCGGCCACCTCGCCGACGCCCTGCCCGCCCTCGCCCGCACCTTGCGGTACGGGGATGTGCGGTCCACGGACACCGCGGCGCTCGGCGAGGTCGCGGCCGGGCTCGCCGAGCGGATCTGCGTCGGACTGCCGCCCGCCTGCACCGGGCTGGACGCCGACGGAGCCGCCGAACTGCGCCGCAAGGTGGACGGCGTCCACACCGCGATCGGGCTGCTCGCCGGAACCGTGCCGGCCGAGGGACTCCGCGAGCGCTGGGCCGCCGTGCTGCACAAGCTGGCCGCCCGGGACACGGTCGCGGGCGTCATCCGGGGCCGTTCGACGCGGCTGCTCCTCGACGACGGGAGGCTCGAAGAGGACGACGCGGCACGGCTGATGGGCCTCGCCCTCTCGCCCGGCACACCCCCGGCCGACGCGGCGGCCTGGATCGAGGGGTTCGTCGGCGGGGCCGAGGGGGGCGGCATGCTCCTTGTCCACGACGAACGGCTGCTCGGCCTGGTCGACGCCTGGCTGGCAGGTGTCCCCGCCGACACGTTCACCGACGTGCTCCCGCTGCTGCGCCGCACCTTCTCGGCGTACGAAGCCGGCGTACGGCGCACGCTCGGCGAGCTCGTACGACGCGGTCCGGCCGCCGGGGCACCGGCCGCGACCGCCGCCGGGACGGCGGCACCCGGCTTCGGACCGGGCCTCGACGAGGCGCGGGCGGACGCGGTGGTGCCGGTGCTGCGGCTGCTGCTGGGCCTGGACGCCGAGGGCGCAGAGGGTGCCGAGAACGCCATGGAACCGCTGGGGGCAACAGGATGACGACGGTCACGGAATCCGGCACGGACGCGGAGCGGCCGGCAGCCGTCGGGCGGGGTGCTGCGGACGACGAACGGCTCCGGCGGTGGCGCATGGTGCTGGGCGCGGACAGCGCCGAGTCCACCGGGTGCACCCTGACCGGACAGGACGCCGCGATGGACGGTGCGCTGAACGCGCTGTACGGCGGCGGGGGCAGGCCCGGCAGCCGCGGCGGGAGCGAGCGCTCGGCCGGACTCGGCGCCTCCGCCCCGTCCGTCGCCCGCTGGCTCGGCGACATCCGCACGTACTTCCCCAGCTCCGTCGTCCAGGTCATGCAGCGCGACGCGATCGACCGGCTCGGTCTCTCCGCGCTGCTGCTGGAGCCGGAGATGCTGGAGGCCGTCGAGGCGGACGTCCACCTGGTCGGAACACTGCTCTCGCTCAACAAGGCGATGCCGGAGACGACGAAGGAGACGGCACGAGCCGTCGTACGCAAGGTGGTCGACGACCTGGAGAAGCGGCTCGCCACCCGCACCCGGGCCACGCTGACCGGCGCGCTCGACCGCTCGGCGAAGATCAACCGGCCGCGTCACCACGACATCGACTGGGACCGCACCATCCGGGCCAACCTCAAGAACTACCTCCTGCTTCCCGGCGGGGACGGGGCCGGCACGGTCGTCCCCGAGCGGCTCATCGGCTACGGGCGTGCCGCGCAGGCGGTGAAGAAGGACGTCATCCTCTGCATCGACCAGTCGGGGTCGATGGCCGCCTCCGTCGTCTACGCCTCCGTCTTCGGCGCGGTGCTCGCCTCCATGCGTACGTTGCGCACCAGGCTCGTCGTCTTCGACACGGCTGTCGTCGACCTCACCGAGCAGCTCGACGACCCCGTCGACGTCCTCTTCGGCACCCAGCTCGGCGGCGGCACGGACATCAACCGGGCGCTCGCCTACTGCCAGTCCCAGATCACCCGGCCCGCCGACACCGTCGTGGTCCTCATCAGCGACCTCTACGAAGGCGGCATCCGCGACGAAATGCTGAAGCGGGTGGCCGCGATGAAGGCGTCCGGCGTGCAGTTCGTGACGCTGCTCGCCCTGTCCGACGAGGGCGCGCCCGCCTACGACCGCGAGCACGCGGCGGCGCTCGGCGCGCTCGGAGCACCGGCATTCGCGTGTACCCCGGACCTCTTTCCGGAGGTGATGGCCGCGGCACTTGAGAAGAGGTCACTGCCCATACCGGACAAGGAGACCCATCAGTAACAAGGGGCTTGCGTCAACCCGGGAGGGTCGTGCAAGCATCGTCCCGTCGCCCGCGGAGGACTGCGTTCCGCAGTCCGCGCCATTCTGGGAGGGCTCACTCCGACGTGACCACAGCAGCTGTACGTTCAGTCGCCGACCCGCGCCCGGTGCGCGGGCCGGTCGGCCGGCGCACGCTGCAGGTGGTGCTGTTCCTGGGCGGACTGCTGGCGCTCGGCGTCCTCTTCGGGGCCGAGGCGCACGCGGAGCAGGTGCCCGGTCCGTCACATGCCCTCGTGAAGAAGGCGGTTGCACGCGGGGCCGACGCGATGGCCGACCGGACAGCGGTTCCGGACGCCGAACCGGCCACGGACGCCACCGAGGCCTCGGCCGCGGTCGTGACCCGCGTTCCGGCCGCCCGGCCGGAGGGGGCGCGGGCCGACGAAAGGCTCGCCGTGCCTGCGGCCGCCACCACCGCCACTGCTCGACCCGCTCCCTCTGAGGCCACCGCGGGCTCCGACACCGTTCCCGGCCTCCGGCCGGTCGCCGGGGTGGCGCGGACCACGGTCCAGGACCTCGGCCGACCGGTCGGCCGGCTGGTCGAAAAGGCCGTCGGTACGGCTCTCGGCCAGGCTGCCGGGCTGCTCCCGGACTCGTTGGCACTGCCGACAGGACTGCTGCCTCCCCATTCCTCCATCGAGCCGCCCGCTCACGGCTCTGCCGAAGGCAGTGCCCCACACCCCGCCGCACCCGCGCCTCGTCCTGCTGGCGCGTACACCGTTGCGGCCGATCCGGGCCGGGGCTTCGCCGCCCCGCTGAGCGGCGTGACTGCGAAGGAAACGGAGCGACGGGGCGCCGTGCCGCAGTACCGGCCGGCGCCCGGGCAGGTGCCGCTCGATCCCTGTGACGGCTTCGGTGGCCCCGCCACCGCCGTGACGCATGTGCCGCGCGGCGGCGACCAGCACGCCGTCCCGTTCGCGGGCGGTGCTTCCTTCGGGCTCGTACGCGGTGCCGGTCTTCCGGCCACCGCCGCCCCGATGCGTGACAGATCCGGCGAGATCGTCGAATTCCCCGGCTAGGGCAGGCCGTTCCCCCGCCTCGACCTGCCGCGCGGGGGCGGAACAGGTCTGCCCGCTGTCCGGACGACTCCGGACCGTCGAAACGCATTCGAAGGATCTGACGCACATGCACAAGAACATCCGCCGTTCCATAGCTGTCGCCGCCACGGCCACCGGGATGTGGGCCCTCGGCACCGCCGCAGCCAGCGCGGACGAGCTGCCCGTCTCCGTCCCGCTGTCCACTCCCGACCACGCGGACGACGCGGCCGACGTGATCAATGGGGTCGACGGGGTCGAGGGCCTCGAGGACACCGTGCGGACGACGGCCGGTGAGGCGAAGACAGCTGTCGGGGACACGGTCTCCAAGGCCACCGCGGCCGCCGGGCAGACCGGGCAGGTGACCGGCCTCGAGGGGAAGGTCGCCGGCGCCACCGGCACGGTCACGGGCACCGTCGACCGCGCCACCGGCGGCGCGGACGCGCAGGGCGTGCAGGACCTGTCCGGCCTGTCCGGCACGTACGGGACGCAGGACCCGCAGGGCCTCCCCGGCTACGACGCTCCCGGGTTCGACGTCTCCTCGTACGGCGTCCCCACGTACGACATCCCGACCGCGCCCGACGCCCCGATCGACTACCTCTTCGGTCCGATCGAGCAGATCCCCGGCTACGTGCAGAACACCGCCCCCGGCGCCGTGACCACGGCACAGAGCACCGCGCACGGCACTGT
Organism: Streptomyces sp. NPDC057565; assembly: GCF_042801455.1. Taxonomy (NCBI): domain Bacteria; kingdom Bacillati; phylum Actinomycetota; class Actinomycetes; order Kitasatosporales; family Streptomycetaceae; genus Streptomyces; species Streptomyces sp. NPDC057565. The sequence continues at coordinate 107,841 of NZ_JBHVFU010000022.1, forward strand.
CGCGCAGGCCGGACCGGTTGTCGGACAGACCTCCGACTCCGTGCTCCCGCCGGTCGTCGTCGACGCCGTCTCCGCGGTGCTGCCGGTCGTCGACCAGGCGCTCGAGGATGTCGGCACCCTCGTCCAGGGGGTGGTCTCCGAAGTCTCACCGTTCGCCCACGGTGTCGTCGCGCAGGACGCCCTGCCCTTCGTGCACGGCGTCACGGCCGAGGTCGCACCGCTGGCCGACGGGGTGACCGGTGCGGTCCAGCCGTTCGCCGGGGGAGTCGTCGCCGAGGTGCAGCCGCTCGCCCAGGGGCTGACCGGGAACGCGGTCACCCCGTTCGCCCAGGGCGTCACGGCCCGGGTGAAGCCGCTGGCGCAGGGTGTCGGGGCACAGGTGCAGCCGTTCGCGGCCGGTCTCGTCGGCACGGCGGGCGGCGACGCCCGTCCGGCCGTCGAGCACGCGGCGTACGGAGCGGCGGGTCTGGACTCGATCGCTCCCGCCTATCTGCGCGATGCGGTGGCCGCCTTCACCGCTCCGGAGTACCAGGCCCCGGGGATCTGAGACCCCTCGGAACGCCGAGTGCAGTTCCCGGCCCGTGGCCGGGCGGTTCCCCGTCGTGTCAGGACCACTGCGTCCCGACCGTGGGGCCGCCCGGGCGCGGGCCGCCCTCGCCCCACCGGCGCGGCCCGTGCTGTTCTGTTCACTGCGCCCGGCCACCGGCACGATCTGTGACCGTAATCACCGCCCAGGTGTGATCTGCGATTTAGGGTCCTGCGGAGCTCGGGGATAACCTGCGAGATGGACATGCCGCGTACTCGGTAACCGTGTGCGCCTTCCTTGTGACCGAGCAGTCACGTTGCCCCTCGCGGCACGCCCACGCTGAAAACGAACCGCGAGACCACTGAAAAGGGACGGACGCGCGTGGACCTGTTCGAGTACCAGGCGAGGGACCTCTTCGCCAAGCACGGTGTACCGGTGCTGGCCGGTGAAGTCATTGACACGCCTGAGGCAGCCCGCGAGGCGACCGAGCGGCTGGGCGGCAAGTCTGTCGTCAAGGCGCAGGTGAAGGTCGGCGGCCGCGGCAAGGCCGGCGGCGTCAAGCTGGCCGCCACCCCCGACGAGGCGGTCGCCCGGGCGACCGACATTCTCGGCATGGACATCAAGGGCCACACGGTCCACAAGGTGATGATCGCCGAGACCGCGCCGGAGATTCTTGAGGAGTACTACGTCTCGTACCTCCTCGACCGCACCAACCGCACCTTCCTGGCCATGGCCTCGGTGCAGGGCGGCATGGACATCGAGGAGGTCGCGGAGAAGACCCCCGAGGCCCTCGCGAAGGTCCCGGTCGACTCCAACACCGGTGTCACGATCGAGAAGGCCCGCGAGATCGTCGCCCAGGCGAAGTTCCCGGCCGAGGTGGCCGAGAAGGTCGCCGAGGTCATGGTGACGCTGTGGGAGACGTTCGTCGCCGAGGACGCGCTCCTCGTCGAGGTCAACCCGCTCGCCAAGGTCGCCTCCGGCGACGTCCTGGCGCTGGACGGCAAGGTGTCTCTCGACGAGAACGCCGACTTCCGTCAGCCCGGCCACGAGGCCCTCGAGGACAAGGACGCAGCCAACCCGCTCGAGGCTGCCGCCAAGGCCAAGAACCTCAACTACGTCAAGCTCGACGGCGAGGTCGGCATCATCGGTAACGGTGCCGGTCTGGTCATGTCGACCCTGGACGTCGTCGCGTACGCCGGTGAGAACCACGGCAACGTGAAGCCCGCCAACTTCCTCGACATCGGTGGCGGCGCCTCCGCAGAGGTCATGGCGAACGGCCTGGAGATCATCCTCGGCGACCCGGACGTCAAGTCCGTCTTCGTCAACGTCTTCGGTGGCATCACCGCGTGCGACGAGGTCGCCAACGGCATCGTCCAGGCTCTTGCGCTGCTCAAGAGCAAGGGCGAAGAGGTCACCAAGCCGCTGGTCGTGCGCCTCGACGGCAACAACGCGGAGCTGGGTCGCAGGATCCTTTCCGACGCCAACCACCCGCTGGTGCAGCGTGTGGACACCATGGACGGCGCGGCCGACAAGGCCGCCGAGCTCGCCGCGGCTGCGAAGTAAGGGACGAGGGACTCCAACACCATGGCTATCTTCCTCACCAAGGACAGCAAGGTCATCGTCCAGGGGATGACCGGTGCCACCGGCATGAAGCACACCAAGCTCATGCTGGCCGATGGCACCAACATCGTCGGCGGCGTGAACCCGCGCAAGGCCGGTACGACCGTCGACTTCGACGGCACCGAGGTTCCCGTCTTCGGCTCCGTCGCCGAGGCGATGGAGAAGACCGGCGCCGACGTGTCCGTCCTCTTCGTGCCGCCGGCCTTCGCGAAGGCCGCCGTCGTCGAGGCGATCGACGCCGAGATCCCCCTCGCCGTCGTGATCACCGAGGGCATCGCCGTCCACGACTCGGCCGCCTTCTGGGCGTACGCCGGTTCGAAGGGCAACAAGACCCGGATCATCGGCCCGAACTGCCCCGGCCTGATCACCCCCGGCCAGTCCAACGCCGGCATCATCCCGGGCGACATCACCAAGCCCGGCCGCATCGGTCTCGTGTCGAAGTCCGGCACGCTGACCTACCAGATGATGTACGAGCTCCGTGACATCGGCTTCTCGTCCGCCGTCGGCATCGGTGGCGACCCGATCATCGGTACGACGCACATCGACGCCCTCGCAGCGTTCGAGGCCGACCCCGAGACCGACCTGATCGTCATGATCGGCGAGATCGGCGGCGACGCCGAGGAGCGTGCGGCGGACTTCATCGCGAAGAACGTCACCAAGCCGGTCGTCGGTTACGTCGCGGGCTTCACCGCCCCCGAGGGCAAGACCATGGGCCACGCGGGCGCCATCGTCTCCGGCTCCTCCGGCACCGCCCAGGCGAAGAAGGAGGCCCTCGAGGCCGCCGGCGTCAAGGTCGGCAAGACGCCGACCGAGACCGCCAAGCTGGCGCGCGAGATCCTCGGCGCCTGATCACCTCTTCGCGGGACTGCCTCCGCACAGACGGCGCGGGCCCGTACCCCTCCTCCGGGGGTACGGGCCCGCGCCGTTTCCTGTGCGCAGGCCGGAGCGCGCCGGAGGTCACCTCAGGTCCGGTACCAGTCGCGCCGGGCCACGGAAGAGCTCTTCGCGGAGCTTCTTCTGCAGCTCCAGGTCCTGTGGGGTCAGCTTCTGGGGACCGCCGCGGGGAGGCGCACCACCGACCTGCTCTGCGGGCGGATTCGCGTACCGCACCGGAGACGTCACGGTGGTGACCAGCGCGATTCCGGCGATCAGAGCCGTCAGGGCGATGGCTGCCCGCGTCCAGAGTCTGGCCTTGTGCTCACTGCCGTCACGGATCGCACGGGCCGCGGGCATCGCGGCCACCGGCTGAGTGAGGGCGAGCGCGCCCAGCTGCTCGTGCAGCAACGCCGACCGCCCGGTGGGCAATGAGGGTTCCGCCAGCTCGGGCACCTGCTCTGCCACCGCGGCACGCGCGTTCATCAGCCGGCTCGCAGCCGCCGGTGTGCTTGCCTCCGTCTCCGCGGCGGTCTCCGGCAGGTCCAGGCCGACACCGTCGTAGAGCAGCAGGGTGCGACGGTAGGACGGCGGCAGCTCGAGCAGTGCGTCGAGCAGGGCCCGCGCGCCGGGGGCGGCGGGCGGCGGGTCGGGGTGGCGGTGCGCCCGGCGCAGCCGGTGCCAGGGCGACACGGCGTACTCGTATGCGGCTGCCCGTACCCAGCCCGCGGGGTCCCGGTCCACGGCGACCTCGGGCCAGCGCTGCCAGGCCTGCTCGAAGGCCCGCTCGACGGCCTCCCTGGAGAGGCTTCGGCGCCCGGTCAGCAGGAACGTCTGGCGGAAGAGGGCGGCGGCGTTCTTCACGTACAGGGCGTCGAATGCCTCCGCGGGTGTGAGGGCGGGTACGGGGGCGTCCGGCCGGTCGGTGGCCGTCGGCTCGTCCGCCCGCGCCACTTCCGTCGGTGCAGCTTCCGCTGCCGGCGCCGGGGACGACGACGGCTTCGTCCGATCAGCCCGCTTGTCGTGGGCGTCCTGAGGGGCGCTTTCCGATGTGCCCGGCGCCCCGGTGCCGCCCGTGCCGGCCGAGCCGATCAGCTTCGCGTACGCCTCGCGCTTCCGCCCCCGAGGGCTGGCGCGGCCCGACTCCCAGGCCCGGACCGTGGCCGGGGTGACGCCCATGGCCGCAGCGACCTGTTCCTCACTCAGTGACTTCTCCTCACGCAGCCGGCGTCGCTCCTCGGGGGAGGGCAGGGGGGAGGAGTCGGCCGTGTCGGTGGCGCTCCGAGTCATGAGGAACCTCCGGCAGGCCCCCACGGGATGGAAATGTACATAAACGTATATTGGGCGACACAGCGGCTAATCGCCTGTTACATGGATTAAGTGCGTGTCGTTGGGAGCATTGCTGTGTGATCCACATGACCGAACGCACCCCGTCGTTCTCGGCAGAGCAGGGAAGGACCGCCGTACTGGCATCTGCCCTTGTTCGGGGGGTGCTTGCCGCGGGGCTCGGGCTCGGCTCGCTCACCGTCCTCGCCCTGGCCGTGTGGATCAGCTCCCCGGCCCCCGACAGCGGTCCCGGCGGGGCCCTCCACACGGCGGCCGGCATCTGGCTGCTGGCGCACGGCGCGGTACTCGTCAGGACCGACACTCTCGGCGGCGCGCCCGCCCCCGTCGGCATCGTCCCGCTGCTGCTCACCGGAGTGCTGGTGTGGCTGGTGCACCGGGCCGCGCGCGACGTGATGGAGCCGGACGAGGGGCGCACCCCGCCGTCGGGCGCGAGCGCCTTCTGCCTGGTGACGGCCGGATACCTGCTGGTCGCGGTGGCGGTCGCCCTCTACGCGAAGGGCGGACCGATGTTCGCGCGGCCGGGCTCGCTCCTGTTCCCGATGGCCCTCGTGGTGGGGGGTGGTGCAGCCGCCGGCGTCTGGGCAGCGACCGGGCGCCCGATCGGGCCGCCGCCGGCCTGGGCGCCGGTGCGGGTGCGCGAGGCGCTGGCACGGTCCCGGTTCGTGGAGCGGGCGGACGCGGTGCTCCGATCGGCGGTGGCCGGGACGGCGGTGCTGCTGGGTGGTGGGGCGCTGCTCGTCGCGGTGGCCCTGGTGTGGCATGAGCAGGCGCTGCGGGACTCGTTCCTGGGGCTCTCCGGCGACTGGGCGGGCCGGGCCGCGGTCCTGCTGCTGGCGCTGGTGCTCGTGCCGGATGCGGCGATGTGGGGTGCCGCGTACGGGATGGGGCCGGGATTCGCCCTCGGTACGGCGTCCACGGTCACCCCGCTCGCCTTCACCGGGCGGCCGGCCCTGCCGAATTTCCCGCTGCTGGCGGCGGTCCCCGCCCACGGAGCCGGAACGGCTCCGAACTGGGCGGCCGCGGCGGTACCGGTCGCGGCCGGGGTGACGATCGCCTGGTTCACGGTGCGGAGGGCAGCGCCCTCCCGTGGCGTGGGGGAGTCGGCATGGGGCCTGCGGGGGACCGCGCTGACGGCTGCCCTGGCTGCGCTGGGATGTGGCATGTGTACGGCGGTGCTGACTGCGGCGGCGGGCGGTCCGCTGGGGACCGGGGCGCTGGCGGAGTTCGGCCCGGTGTGGTGGCTGACCGGGGCGGCGGCGGTGGCGTGGACGGCACTGCTCGGTGTGCCGGGGGCGCTGCTGCTGAGGGCGTGGCGGCTGCGGGGGCCCGGCAGTGAGGGGGAGCGCGCCGAGGTGATGGAGAAAGCGGTGAGCCCCGTGACGCCTGGGGTGGCCGATGCGGAGGCGCCCGGGCGGCCGAGCGAGGAGCGGCGCCGGTGGTGGTGCCTGCGGCGTGGGCCCGGGGACGCGGACGCGGCCGTCGGCACGGAGTCCGGAACCGGACCTGTGACCGGCGCAGGCTCCGTACGGCCGTCCGCGACCGCGCCTGCGTCCGTCCCCGTACCGACCTCCGCGTCCCGCGACGAGGAACACGCGGGCCGGGACGCCTACGACTTCCTGCCGACCGGTCCGTGGCACGGGCGAGCGGTTGAGGATCCCCCTTGGGTCACGCTCCTCACGGCGCCGGAAACGCCGTCGGCCCGGCCTCCGGAGGCCGGGCCGACGAGTGGGTCGGGAGAAAGCGCTAGTTCTTGACGCCGAAGAACGGTTCCAGCGGCTTCGGCAGGAGATCGTTGCAGGCCAGCTGTCCGGACTTGGTGAGCGCGTCGTTCACGCAGGTGTAGTAGTCGCGGTAGACCAGCTGCACCGTGAACGTCATCGCGACGATCGACAGTGCCAGCAGCGCCGTGACGAGCCCGCTGACCGCGGCTGTCGTCTGCGGCCTGCCCTGGTTCTGCGCGTACGGCGCACCGGGTCCGGAGGCCGGGGCGCCCGCCGGAGCGGAGCCCGTACCGGAGGAACCGGCCGCGCTGTCCGTCGCCGTCGAGCTCCTGGGCTTGGCGCGCAGTGAGCTGATCGACCAGTACACGGCCAGCGCGCCGAGCAGCAGGGCGATCTCCGGGAAATCGAAGATCGCGAAGAAGAAGGCCCACATGCCGGAGAGCAGCGCGTAGCGGGCGCGGCGCTGGGCGGGGTCGGTCGGGTCCCAGCGCAGTCCGCCGGGGGTGTTCTCGGGTCCGCCCTGGCCACCCGGGCCGTTCGGTCCGCCGGGACGGCCACCGAAGCCGCCGCTCTGGCGTCCCGGCTGGTGGCTGCTCCACTGACTGCCCCAGACGGGGCGGTCGTCGGAGGAGCCGTCCTCGGGTGCCCCGTCGCCGTTTCCGCTGCCGTCTCCGTCGGTCCCGCCGTTCGACGGGTGGCGGGGCTGCCACGGCTGGTCGGGGCGGTTCTCCGGCGGTGCGGCGAACGGGTTGTCGTCCTTGTCCGGGGAAGAGGAGGGGCCCGTGGGGGGCCGGCGTTCCCTCAGCAGCACCGAGGACCGCTCGGGCAGCGGGAGGAGGAAGGCGGTGCGGCGGCGTCGGTCCGGCATATGGTGAACGTCTTCCCCATCTCGTCATTTCCGCCCTGCGGACGGTTCGCTGTCCCCTGACGCTACCTCCCGGCCGTCAGGGGCCGAAAGCTGGGAGCACGGCGGTGGCCCGCGCCTTCCGCCCGGACGCCCTTCCTGATCCTCGGTCCGGCCCCTCACCCCCGTCCCGTGGGGGTCCCCCGATGTGCCGGTATCGTTGCTGACGGTCGACTCCTTCGTAGAGTTCCCCGTATTGAGGGGCGCGATTCTTTCGTACGACCGTACAAATAGCGTCGCTCTGCTTCACCACGCGAGGCTTCACCACGCGAGAAAGGGCCCAGCCGTGGCCTCCCCGCCCTCCTCCGCCGCCCCGGCCCGCCTGGTCGTGCTGGTCTCCGGCTCGGGTACGAACCTCCAAGCCCTGCTCGACGCGATCGGTGACGACCCTGCGGGCTTCGGAGCCCAGGTCGTCGCGGTCGGCGCCGACCGCGACGACATCGTCGGTCTGGAACGGGCGGAGCTCGCCGGGCTGCCGACCTTCGTCTGCAAGGTCAAGGACTACGGCACCCGCGAGGAGTGGGACGCGGCGCTCGCCGCGGCCACCGCGGCGCACCACCCGGACCTCGTGGTGTCCGCGGGCTTCATGAAGATCGTGGGCAAGCGGTTCCTCGCCGAGTTCGGCGGCCGGTTCGTCAACACCCACCCCGCCCTGCTCCCCAGCTTTCCCGGTGCCCACGGGGTGCGTGACGCCCTCGCGTACGGCGCGAAGGTCACCGGGTGCACCGTCCACTTCGTCGACGACGGCGTCGACACCGGTCCGATCATCGCGCAGGGCGTGGTCGAAGTGACCGAAGAGGACACGCCGGAGGGCGAAGCCGCTCTCCACGAACGCATCAAGGAAGTCGAGCGCAAGCTGCTCGTCGAGGTCGTGGGGCGGCTCGCCCGTAACGGCTATCGCATTGAGGGACGAAAGGTTCATCTCGGTCATGTCGGTGAATAAGCCCATCCGCCGCGCCCTGGTCAGTGTCTACGACAAGACGGGGCTCGAAGACCTCGCCCGCGGTCTGCACGAGGCGGGCGTCGAGCTCGTCTCCACCGGTTCGACCGCCGGGAAGATCGCCGCTGCCGGTGTGCCGGTCACCAAGGTCGAGGAGCTCACCGGCTTCCCCGAGTGCCTCGACGGCCGCGTGAAGACGCTGCACCCGCGCGTCCACGCCGGCATCCTCGCCGACCTGCGCCTGGACGCCCACCGCGAGCAGCTCGCCGAGCTGGGTGTCGAGCCCTTCGACCTCGTCGTCGTCAACCTGTACCCGTTCAAGGAGACCGTCGCCTCCGGTGCCTCCGCCGACGAGTGCGTGGAGCAGATCGACATCGGCGGCCCGTCGATGGTCCGCGCCGCCGCCAAGAACCACCCGTCCGTGGCCGTCGTCACCAGCCCCGAGCGGTACGCCGACGTGCTTGCCGCGGTCGAGGCGGGCGGTTTCGACCTGACCACGCGCAAGCGGCTGGCCGCCGAGGCGTTCCAGCACACCGCCGCGTACGACGTGGCCGTCGCCTCCTGGTTCGCGGACGACTACGCCGCCGCCGACGACTCGGGCTTCCCCGACTTCTTCGGTACGACGTACGGGCGCAGCAACGTCCTGCGGTACGGCGAGAACCCGCACCAGCCCGCCGCGCTCTACACCTCCGGCTCCGGGGGCCTGGCCGAGGCGGAGCAGCTGCACGGCAAGGAGATGTCGTACAACAACTACACGGACACCGACGCCGCGCGCCGGGCCGCGTACGACCACGCCGAGCCGTGCGTCGCGATCATCAAGCACGCCAACCCGTGCGGCATCGCGATCGCCGACGACGTCGCCGAGGCGCACCGCAACGCGCACGCCTGCGACCCGCTGTCGGCCTTCGGCGGCGTCATCGCCGTCAACCGTCCGGTGACCGTCGCCATGGCCGAGCAGGTCGCAGAGATCTTCACCGAGGTCATCGTCGCCCCGGCGTACGAGGACGGCGCGGTCGAGATCCTCACCCGCAAGAAGAACATCCGCGTGCTGCGCTGCCCCGACGCCCCGAGCTCCGAGGTCGAGGTCAAGCCGATCGACGGCGGCGCGCTGCTCCAGGTCACCGACCGGCTCCAGGCCGACGGCGACAACCCGGCCAACTGGACCCTCGCCACCGGTGAGGCGCTCTCCGCGGACGAGCTCGCCGAGCTCGCCTTCGCCTGGAAGGCCTGCCGCGCGGTCAAGTCCAACGCCATCCTGCTCGCCAAGGGCGGCGCCTCGGTCGGCGTCGGCATGGGCCAGGTCAACCGTGTCGACTCCGCGAAGCTCGCCGTCGAGCGGGCGGGCGAGGAGCGGGCGCGCGGCGCGTACGCCGCCTCGGACGCGTTCTTCCCGTTCCCGGACGGCCTGGAGATCCTCACCGCGGCCGGCATCAAGGCCGTGGCCCAGCCCGGCGGTTCGGTCCGTGACGAGCTGGTCGTCGAGGCCGCGAGGAAGGCGGGCGTGACGATGTACTTCACGGGTACGCGGCACTTCTTCCACTGAGCGGTCCGAACGCCGAGGGCGTCTCCCGGAGCAGGTCTCCGGGCGGCGCCCTTTGCGCTGCCCCGGCGAGGAGGCGCGTGCGGCGGGGGTCAGGCCGACGGTGTGAACCGTCCGGCGGGGCCCGTACGACCCGGGGCGCCGGTCGGGGCGCAGAAATGGCCGAAGGCCGTAACCCACTCGGGTTACGGCCTTCGGCCATGTGCCACTGCGCGCCGAGTCGACCGCAGCGGTCGACTCGGCTCAGGCGCGCGGGCGCTGGAACCAGGCGGCGCCGTCCGACTTCGCCACGAAGACGATGATCAGAACGCCGAGCGCGATGGTGACGATGCCCAGCGGCAGCTGGAAGATGCCACCGAGGCAGATGAACGCGCCGTAGACGATGGTGCAGACGCGGGTGGCGTTGCCGCCGGACTTCATCTTGAGCGCCAGGGCGACGGAGAGCCCGGCGAAGATCAGGGCGAGCACGGCGACGAACGCCAGGATGCCCTTGCCGAAGTTCTCGATCGTCTCGGTGTCGGCCGCCGTGGTGCCGGCATTGTCGACCGCGTCGGAGACGGCGCTCATGCCCGCGAACGCGATGATGGCGCCGATGATCTGGAAGGCGGCAACCACCCACAGCATCACACGTGCTGCCTTCACGCCTCCCGGCATCTCGACCGGTGCACCCGGGAAGCCGTAACCGGGCTGGACGGGCGGGGCCTGCGGGTAGCCGTAACCCTGCTGCGGCACGCCCTGCGGGGCCTGCTGGGGGTAGCCGTAGCCCGGCTGCCCGCCCTGCGGCTGGCCATAGGGGTTGTTCGGGTCGCCGAAGCTCATGGCGAATTTCCTCCGTTGCAGAAAGTGCGGGGACGACGCGGTCCGCGCGGAGGAATGGTGCTCGATCAGAACGACCTGTCCCCCCGACACTGCCCGCGGTGCTGCGAGGGCGGGCCGGCAGGCCCGCGGCCGGATCAGTACTGCGGCTGCTGCTGGCGGTTGAACCAGGCGTTGCCGTCGGCCTTCGCGACGAAGACGATGATCAGCACGGCGAGAACCGTGTGGACGAGACCGAAGACGACGAACGGGTAGATACCGAGAATCGCGGTGATCGCACCGAAGATGATCGCCGTGATGCGGATGCCGTTGGTCCCCTTGCCGAACTTCACGGCCAGGAATACGGCAAGGACGCCCCACAGCACCGCGAAGGCCACGACGCCCCACAGGGCATTGCCGGAGTAGTCGGCAAGCTGCTGGAACTGAACGTCGTCCTTGAGCGTCGCGTCGTTCTTGGCGGCCTGCACGGCCGCAGCGGCGATCGCGAAGATGACCGCGCCGATGACCTGCAGGCCAGTGATCACGTAGAGCATGACCCGGGCCGCCTTCACGCCGCCCGGCATCTCGGTGGGCACACCAGGGAAGCCATAGCCGCCCTGCACCGGCGGGGCCGCGGGATAGCCGCCCTGCTGCGGCACGCCCTGCGGGGCCTGCTGGGGGTAGCCGTAGCCCGGCTGCCCGCCCTGCGGCTGGCCATAGGGGTTGTTCGGGTCGCCGAAGCTCATGGCGAATTTCCTCCGTTGCAAAAAGTGCGGGGACGACGCGGTCCGCGCGGAGGAACGGTGTGCAATCAGAACGGCCTGTCCCCCCGACACTGCCCACGGTGCTGCGCGGCTCATCGTGGTCTTGACATCAGCTTTTTGTCCAGTCAGTAGCCCTATGTGTTGTGCAAGCGCAATCTGATGGCCACCGGCGACACCCAGAATTGGTATGCGGGCGGGGTCATCCGCGAGGATGGGCACCATGACTGCCCAGATTCTCGATGGCAAGGCCACCGCAGCCGCGATCAAGTCCGATCTGACCGTCCGCGTGGCGGCCCTCAAGGCGCAGGGCATCACCCCTGGCCTGGGAACCCTGCTCGTCGGGGACGACCCGGGCAGCCGGTGGTACGTGAACGGAAAGCACCGCGACTGCGCGCAGGTCGGCATCGGCTCCATCCAGCGCGAACTCCCCGACACCGCCACCCAGGAGGAGATCGAGGACGTCGTACGGGAACTCAACGCGAACCCCGACTGCACGGGTTACATCGTGCAGCTTCCCCTTCCCAAGGGCATCGACACCAACCGTGTCCTGGAACTGATGGATCCGGCCAAGGACGCCGACGGTCTGCACCCGATGAACCTCGGCCGCCTCGTACTGAACGAGACGGGTCCGCTGCCGTGCACCCCGCAGGGCGTCGTCCAGCTGCTCCGCCACCACGATGTGGAGATCAACGGAGCGCACGTCGTGGTCGTCGGCCGCGGTGTCACCATCGGCCGCTCGATCCCGCTGCTGCTGACCCGGAAGTCCGAGAACGCCACCGTCACCCAGTGCCACACCGGTACGCGTGACCTCTCCGCCCAGCTCAAGCAGGCCGACATCATCGTCGCCGCTGCGGGTGTACCGCACATCATCAAGCCCGAGGACGTGAAGCCGGGCGCGGCCGTGCTCGACGTCGGCGTCAGCCGGGACGAGCACGGCAAGATCGTCGGCGATGTGCACCCCGGTGTGGCCGACGTCGCCGCGTGGATCTCCCCGAACCCGGGCGGTGTGGGCCCGATGACCCGCGCCCAGCTGCTCGTCAACGTGGTCGAGGCGGCCGAGCGCGATGCGGCTGCCGCGTCTTCCGGCTCCGCCGGCTGACCTGATGCTGACCTGATCCGGAAGGAACCCCATGGGTGCTGGTACGAGTCCGGCCGATCCGGCCGCCGCGGCGGACCGGACGATTCCGGCGCCGCCGGGTGAGGGAGTGACTGCGGTGGAGGCCTCCGACGGGGCGGCAGCGGGCGACTGTGCCCGGCCGGCCCGGGGTGCGGACGTGCGGCGGGGCGGTGACTCGGGAACCGGGCCGGAGGACGGTCCCGGCGCGGACGCGGGCTCGGCTTCCGGCGCCGATGCGGGCTCGGCACCCGGTTCCGGCGGGGGCTCGGCCCCAGGTGTGCGGGACGACGTGGCTCGCGGTGCGGATGCCGGCGCGGGCGGCGGCTTCGACAGCGGTGCGCGAGGATCCGACGGCGGCGAGCCGGACAGCGGAGCCGAGGGCGGGGGCTCCGACGGCAACGGCTCGGACCGGGGCCCGGACGACGCCGTCTCCGCCCCCGCGCCCGATGATGCCTCGCGCCGGTCGCGACGGTTCCCGTCGTTCACCCGGGACACCGCTCGCCCCGAGGGCGGCGGCCGGGCCGCGTCCGGGGACGCGCCCGCCCCGGCCCGTCAGTGGCCTCTGCTGGCCGTGCTCTGCACGGCCGGGATCGGACTGCTGATCGTCGCCCTGAACCCCTTCGCCGAGGCCTTCCGGATCGGCACGATACTGATCGGCGCGGCCCTCGTCGGGGGCGCCGTGCTGCGCTGCGTCGTCCCCTCGGTGGGCATGCTCGCGGTCCGTTCCCGCTTCACGGACCTGGTGACGTACGGACTCCTGGGCGTCCTGATCGTGATGCTCGCACTTGTGGCGCAGCCCAAGCCCTGGCTCGACATCCCCTTCCTGGAGAACGCGGTCCGGTTCACGATCCGCTGACATCGCCGCCCGTACGGCCCCACCGCGGCCCCCTCGCACCCGACAGGTGCGAGGGGGCCGCGGTTCTGCGCAGGGGAGAAAACCGCCATCACATATCTCGATATCGAGTATCTTGGCGTCGAGATAAATCCTCGAAGCGTGAGAGGGATGTGTCCGCTCCATGGCCAAGATCAAGGTAGCCAGCCCCGTCGTCGAGCTCGACGGTGACGAGATGACCCGCATCATCTGGTCCTTCATCAAGGACCGGCTGATACTGCCGTACCTCGATATCGAGCTGAAGTACTTCGACCTGGGCATCGAGCACCGGGACGCCACCGACGACCGGGTGACGGTCGACGCCGCCCACGCCATCGAGAAGTACGGCGTCGGCATCAAGTGCGCCACCATAACGCCGGACAGGGAGCGGGTCGAGGAGTTCGGGCTCAAGGCGATGTACCGCTCGCCGAACGCCACCATCCGTAACATCCTCGGCGGCGTCGTCTTCCGCGAGCCGGTCATCATGCGGAACGTGCCGCGGCTCGTCCCGGGCTGGACCAAGCCCGTTGTCGTCGGACGGCACGCCTTCGGCGACCAGTACCGCGCCACCGAACTGAACATCCCGGGCCCGGGGACCCTCACCATGACCTACACGCCGAAGGATGGCTCCGAGCCCGTCGAGGTCGAGGTCCACGAGTACCCGGGTGCCGGTGTCGCGCTGTCGATGTACAACCACGACGAGGCGATCCGCGACTTCGCGCGCGCCTCGTTCCGCTACGGACTGGCGCGCGCCTACCCGGTGTACATGTCGACGAAGAACACCGTCCTCGCGACGTACGACGGCCGCTTCAAGGACATCTTCCAGGAAGTCTTCGACACCGAGTTCGGTGCGGACTTCGCGCAGGCGGGTCTCACCTACGAGCACCGCCTGATCGACGACATGGTCGCCTCGGCGCTCAAGTGGGAGGGCGGCTACGTCTGGGCGTGCAAGAACTACGACGGCGATGTCCAGTCCGACGTCGTCGCGCAGGGTTTCGGCTCGCTCGGCCTGATGACCTCGGTCCTGACGTCCCCCGACGGCAGAACCGTCGAGGCGGAGGCCGCACACGGCACGGTCACCCGTCACTACCGCCGGCACCGGCGCGGCGAGGCGACGTCGACCAACCCGATCGCGTCGATCTTCGCCTGGACCCGCGGACTCGCCCACCGAGGCAGACTGGACGGCACGCCCGAGGTGGTCGCGTTCGCCGAAGCGCTGGAGCGGGTCTGCGTCGAGACCGTGGAAGGCGGTCGGATGACGAAGGACCTGGCGCGGCTGATCTCCGCGGACGCCCCGTGGCTGACCACGGAGGAGTTTCTGGACGTGCTCGATGCGAACCTGCAGAAGGAGATCGCGTCGCTCTGATGGCCTCGCCCCGACAGCCCGCACGCTGATCTGTGGTGTCCGTCCCCTCCCCCGAGAAGGGACGGACACCCGAGGCCGGAGCCCACCGGAGCGCAGATGTCCCCGGAACGTGGCGACTTGAGCGGCCCTGCCCCGACCTGACGTCAGCTTTGTCGACGGAGTGTCAGGGATCAAGGGAGGCCGGGGGCCTGTGGCACGGAAGTGACCATTCCGCCACGCTGTGATCGCTGCGCAACGGTGGCGGTCCGGCGCGACGGAGCGCCCCGGAAGGGGGGCGCGCGAGGGCACTCGCCGAGCCCCCGAATGCCACCGTGCGCCACCTCTCCCGGAACCGGCAGCCTGCCTCCGGGCATCCTTCTGGGTAATCCGGAACGGTGGACCCCGGAACGGTGGACCGCCGTATCGGGGCAGGGGGAACAACAGGGCGACAGAAGAGCGGGGCACGCCAGACACGTTCGGGGGATGGAGGGGAAAAATGCCTCGTTGGAAGGCATTACCGGATGAACTCGACCCGCAGGTGAGGGAGTTTGCGGGCCAGCTGCGCAGGCTCATCGACCGCACCGGGCTGAGTGTCGCAGCGGTGGCCGACCGCACGGGCTACAGCAGGACGTCGTGGGAGCGCTATCTGAACGGGCGGTTGCTCGCGCCCGAAGGGGCGATCGTCGCTCTGGCCGAGGTCACGGGCACCGACCAGGTGCATCTGGCCACCATGTGGGAATTGGCGGAGCGGGCCTGGAGCCGCTCCGAGATGCGCCACGACCTGACGATGGAAGGCATCCGGGTCGCTCAGGCGCGCGCGGCGCTCGGCGAGTTCGGGCCGAACCCGTTGGGCGACGACAGGAGCCGCCGCTTCGGCGGCCGGACCACCGGCACGGCCGTGGACGAGGGTCGAGGCGCGGGTGCGGGCGGCGGGGGCCGCCCGCCATCCGTACCGATCCAGCATGGGAACGCACCACGGGCGCCGCAGCCGGAGGACCGGCCGCGCCGGCCCGACGGCGTCCGGAGGGAGCCGGCCGACCGCCGCAGGCTGACCCTGTTGGTCACCGGTGCGGTGGGCACACTGCTGGTGCTGTCCGCCGCGGTACTCCTGACCGGTCCGGGCGGCGACGACAACGACGGGAAGGCCGCGGCCGACCCGTCGTCCGCATCGTCGGCGACCGGTGCGTCCGCACCGCCCGCCGGGGTCGGGTGCAGCGGCGCCGACTGCACGGGACGGGACCCGGAGGACATGGGGTGCGGCGGCCGGTCCGCGCGCACGGTCTCCAGCGCCACGGTCGGCGGAAGCCTCGTCGAGGTGCGCTACAGCAGGACGTGCGGCGCGGCGTGGGCCCGCATCACCGATGCCGTCCGGGGGGACACGGTACGGATCACTGCGGGCGATGCCGCAGTGCAGGACGGCACGGTCGACGCCGACGCGGACGCGTACACCCCAATGGTCGCAGTGAAGAAGGCCGCCGGCGCCAGGGCATGCGCGACCCTCGCCTCCGGCACGAAGGGGTGCACCACCGCCGCCGCCGAGTGAGGA
Organism: Streptomyces sp. NPDC057565; assembly: GCF_042801455.1. Taxonomy (NCBI): domain Bacteria; kingdom Bacillati; phylum Actinomycetota; class Actinomycetes; order Kitasatosporales; family Streptomycetaceae; genus Streptomyces; species Streptomyces sp. NPDC057565. Next base: position 123,750 of record NZ_JBHVFU010000022.1, read on the forward strand.
CGGGCGGGTTTCGGTGAGCGGTGAGTGACCGGCTGTGTGCGGTGCCACATGGGGCCGGGCGGCCGGGAGGCCCCGGGTCGGATAGCCTGATCGCTGGATATCTCTTCACATCAAGATTCAGGGGATATCCAGCACCAGGGGCAGGGACCCCCACCGCCAGCTGTCTAACGGAGATCGCCATGACCCGCACTCCCGTGAATGTCACCGTGACCGGCGCAGCCGGCCAGATCGGCTACGCGCTGCTCTTCCGCATCGCCTCCGGCCACCTGCTCGGCCCGGACGTGCCGGTCAACCTGCGCCTCCTGGAGATCCCGCAGGGGCTGAAGGCCGCCGAGGGCACTGCGATGGAGCTCGACGACTGCGCCTTCCCGCTGCTGCGCAACATCGAGATCACGGACGACGCCAACGTCGGCTTCGCCGGTGCGAACGTCGCCCTGCTCGTCGGCGCCCGCCCGCGCACGAAGGGTATGGAGCGCGGCGACCTGCTCTCCGCCAACGGCGGCATCTTCAAGCCGCAGGGCAAGGCCATCAACGACAACGCCGCGGACGACATCAAGGTCCTCGTCGTCGGCAACCCGGCCAACACCAACGCGCTCATCGCGCAGGCCGCCGCCCCGGACGTACCGGCCGAGCGCTTCACCGCGATGACCCGCCTGGACCACAACCGCGCGATCTCGCAGCTGGCCGCCAAGACCGGTGCCGCCGTCTCCGACATCAGGAAGCTGACGATCTGGGGCAACCACTCGGCGACCCAGTACCCGGACATCTTCCACGCGGAGATCGCCGGCAAGAACGCCGCCGAGCTCGTCAACGACGAGGCGTGGCTGGCCGACACCTTCATCCCGACCGTCGCCAAGCGCGGCGCCGCGATCATCGAGGCCCGTGGCGCGTCCTCGGCCGCCTCGGCCGCCAACGCCGCCATCGACCACGTGTACACCTGGGTCAACGGCACCGCCGCCGGCGACTGGACCTCGATGGGTATCCCGTCGGACGGCTCCTACGGTGTGCCCGAGGGCCTCATCTCGTCCTTCCCGGTCACCACGAAGGACGGCAAGTACGAGATCGTCCAGGGCCTGGACATCAACGAGTTCTCCCGCGCGCGCATCGACGCGTCGGTGCAGGAGCTCACCGAGGAGCGCGACGCGGTCCGCGAGCTCGGCCTGATCTGACCGTCGGATCCGGTCGTTCCCGATCCGGTCCGTACGCTCTTCGCGTACCTCACCGCCCCCGGCAGCCGTTGCTGCCGGGGGCGGCCGTGTATGCGGACCCGTACGCCCCGCCCGGGAACTGATCGCGCCCTGACCGGGTCCTTGTGGTCATGCGTGTGACGATGATTCTTCCGGCCCTGACCGAGGCGACCAGCCCGCTCTTCCGGCCCATCAAGTACTCGCTCTTCCCGCCGCTCGGCCTGGCGACCCTCGCCGGCTACCTGGACCCGGACGACGAGGTGACGCTCCTCGACGAACATGTCGAGCGGGTCGACATCGAGGCGCTCGACAGCCCCGACCTCCTCGTCGTCCAGCCGTACATCACTTCCGCCCGGCGCGGCTATGAGATAGCCGACCACTTCCGAGCCCGTGGCGTGCACGTCGCCATGGGCGGCCTGCACGTGACCTCGCTCCCCGACGAGGCGTCGGAGCACGCCGACACGATTTTCACCGGGCCGGGGGAGGACACCTGGCCTCTCTTCCTGAAGGAGTTCCGGGACGGTGTGCCGGGCCGCCGCTACGACTCCACACTGCGCACGCTGGCCGGACTGCCGCCCGTGCGCAGGGATCTGATCAAGCGTCACCTGTATCTGGTGCCCAACTCGATCGTCGTCTCGCGCGGCTGCCCGCACCACTGCGACTTCTGCTACAAGGACGCCTTCTTCGAGGGCGGCAAGTCCTTCTACACCCAGGCCGTGGACGACGCCCTCGCCGAGATCGCGCGGCTGCCCGGCCGCCATCTGTACTTCCTCGACGACCATCTGCTCGGAAACCGGCGCTTCGCGGAGTCGCTCTTCGACGGGATGGCCGGCATGGGGAGGCTCTGGCAGGCGGCCGGAACCGTCAAGTCCGTACTCCAGCCGGATCTGCTGGAACGGGCCGTCGACGCGGGACTGCGCAGCCTGTTCGTCGGCTTCGAGACCGTCAACAGCGCCAACCTCGCAGAGCGCCGCAAGGACCAGAACATCGGCAAGGACTACGCGGCCGCCGTCCGCCGGCTCCACGACGCCGGTGTCATGGTCAACGCCAGCTTCGTCTTCGGACTCGACCACGACGGGCCGGACGTCTTCGACCGTACGGTGGAGTGGGCCGTCGAGCAGGGCATCGAGACGGCCACCTTCCACATCATGACGCCGTACCCGTCCACCGGTCTGTGGAAGCAGATGGAGGCCGAGGACCGGATCGTCCATCGGGACTGGGACCTCTACGACACCCGCCATGTCGTCTACCGGCCGAGGGGGATGACTCCGCGTCAACTGGAGGACGGCTACTGGCGCGCCTACCGGGACTTCTACCGGTGGTCCAACATCTGGCGCGGCGCGTCCGCCCAGCCGGGCACGCACGAGCGGCTGCGGCACCTGGCGTACGCCGGCGGCTGGAAGAAGTTCGAACCCGCCTGGGACGCCCTGATCCGCTCCCGCAACGTGGTGCGGGCCATGCCCATGCTGGAGCGGACCCTGGCGGCCTTCGGTGGACGACGGGCCACGGCCGGCTCGCCCGGCACGCGGTGATGCGCCGCCCGACCGGCTAGCCGGCGTGCAGCCGGTCGGCCATCTCCCGCACGGCTGCCATGGCCCGGCGCTGCAGGCCGGGGCCGAAGGTGATGCGCGTGGCGCCCAGCTCGCCGAGCCTGCGCGGCGTCGGGCCGTCCGGTAGCGCCAGTGCGTTGAGCGGGGCCGCGATGGCGGCGGCCAGGCGGGGAAGGGACTCGGGCGGCGCGGCGATCGGGTAGACGCAGTCCGCGCCGGCCGCCGCGTACAGCCGGGCGCGGGCGATCGTCTCCGCCTCCTGGTCCGTGCCGTCCGGGACGCCGCGTACGTACGTATCGACGCGGGCGTTGACGAAGAGGGCCTCGCCCGCCACCGCCCGTACCTCCGCCAGCCGGTCCGCCTGCCGCTGCGGGTCGAGGAGGACGCCGTCCGCGGAGTCCTCCAGATTGCAGCCGACCGCACCGGTGGCCAGAAGACGCTCCACGAGCTCCTTCGGCGGCAGTCCGTAACCGGCCTCGATGTCCGCCGACACGGGTACGGGGACGGCGCGCACGATCCGGGCGACGGCCGCGAACATCTCGGCGGCGGGCGTCGCCCCGTCCTCGTACCCGAGCGAGGCCGCGACCCCGGCGCTCGGGGTGGCCAGCGCCGGGAAGCCCGCATCGGCGAAGACGCGGGCGCTCGCGGCGTCCCACGGGCCGGGGAGGACCAGCGGATCGCCGGGGGCGCGGCCGTGGTGCAGCGCACGGAGGACGGACACAGTCATCGCGGGGCTCCTGGGGTGGGGTGAGTTGACGGACCGGGGCGCGACCCGGACCGGATCTGCCGGATCCGGGTCAGTGCTTGCTGTCGCCCGGGGTGTAGTGACCCGGGACCATCCGGGTGGTCACACCGAACCGGTTCCAGGCGTTGATCACCGTGATGGCGGCGATCAGCTGAGCGAGCTCGGCCTCCTCGAAGTGCTTCGCGGCCTTCTCGTACACCTCGTCCGGCACGAAACCGTCGGTCAGGACCGTCACGGCATCCGTCAGCTCGATCGCCGCGATCTCCTTCTCCGTGTAGAAGTGCCGCGACTCCTCCCACGCGCTGAGCTGAACGATCCGCTCGACGGACTCGCCCGCCGCGAGCGCGTCCTTGGTGTGCATGTCGAGGCAGAACGCACAGTGGTTCAGCTGCGAGGCGCGGACCTTCACCAGTTCGGCGAGGACCGGATCGAGGCCCTTACGGGACGCGGCGTCCAGCCGGACCATGGCCTTGTAGACATCGGGGGCGAGCTGGGCCCAGTGCAGGCGGGCGCTGTGCTCGGGGGCGTGGTCGGAGCTCGGGTGGGAGTGCTCGTTCGTGGTCATGGGTACGACGCTACGGGGTGGATGGCGCACGGGTATGGTCCATTTCCATGACGGATTCCTGGGCCACTTTCGGAGCCGACCTGCACATCGACCCGACCGGTGCGGCAGGGCTGCGGGCCGGGCTGATGGACGCGCTGCGGGAGGCCGTACGGACCGGGCGGCTGGCCCCCGGTACCCGGTTGCCGTCCTCCCGCACGCTCGCCGCGGACCTGGGTATCGCCCGGAACACCGTCGCCGACGCCTACGCCGAACTGGTCGCCGAGGGGTGGCTCACCGCCCGGCAGGGCTCCGGTACGAGGGTCGCGCAGCGGGCCGAACCGCGTCCGGTGGCCACGACGGCGCCGCGTTCCAGGCCGGTGCGCCGACGGCCCGCGTACAGCCTGATGCCCGGCTCGCCGGATCTCTCCACGTTCCCGCGTGCCGACTGGCTCAAGGCGGCCCGGCGCGCCCTGACCGCCGCGCCGAACGACGCCTTCGGATACGGCGATCCGCACGGACGCATCGAGCTGCGCACCGTACTGGCCGGTTATCTGGCGCGGGCGCGCGGCGTGTACGCGGACCCGGAGCGGATCGTGATCTGTTCCGGCTTCGTCCATGGCCTGATGCTGATGGGGAAGGTGCTGCGGCAGCGACGGGTGCGCGAGGTGGCCGTCGAGTCGTACGGACTGGACATGCACTGGAAGCTGCTCGCCGATGCCGGACTGCGCACCCCCTGCCTGCCGCTCGACGGACTCGGCTCCCGGACCGGGGAACTGGCCGGGATGCGCGGGGTGGGCGCGGTCCTGATGACGCCCGCGCACCAGTTCCCCACGGGGGTCCCGCTCCATCCGGACCGGCGGGCCGCGGCGGTCGACTGGGCGCGGGGCACGGGCGGGCTGATCCTGGAGGACGACTACGACGGGGAGTTCCGCTACGACCGGCAGCCGGTCGGCGCCCTCCAGGGCCTCGACCCGGAACGGGTCGTCTACCTGGGGACGTCCAGCAAGTCCCTGGCGCCGGGACTGCGGCTGGCCTGGATGGTGCTGCCGCCGGGGCTGGTGGGGGAGGTGACCGAGGCGAAGGGGCAGGTCGACTGGGTGTCGAGCACGCTGGACCAGTTGACGCTCGCGGAGTTCATCGAGTCCGGTGCCTACGACCGCCACGTGCGCTCCATGCGGCTGCGCTACCGGCGCCGCCGCGACCAGCTCGTCGCGGCGCTCGCCGAACATGCCCCCGCGCTGCGCGTCAGCGGCATCGCCGCGGGTCTGCACGCCGTGGTCGAACTCCCGGAGGGCACCGAGCGGGCGGTGATCCAGGCCGCTGCCTGGCAGGGCCTGGCACTGGAGGGCCTGGCGCGCTTCCGGCACACGGACGCGGAGGCGGGCGGCGACGCCCTGGTCATCAGCTACGGGACGCCGACCGACAGCGCCTGGGCAGGAACGCTGGAGGCGCTCTGCCGGGTGCTCCCTTAGAGGAGCTCACAAAATGGGCGCCCGGCTCGCGACGCCTGGCACGCACGCTCGCTGCGTTGCCGAAATGCCCTAGTAGCTCCTTCCCCGAG
>NZ_JBHVFU010000023.1:0-48469 GCF_042801455.1 Streptomyces sp. NPDC057565
CCGCGTGGCAGGGCCTGGGGGACGGACCGTGGTGGTGATCGGCGGCACCAGCGGGATCGGCGCCGCGATCGCAGGCCGCTTCGCCGCCGACGGGGTTCGAGGAACTGCACGTCCTCATCAACGCCGCCGGCGTCATCGCGCGGGGCCCTGACGCGAACGGACGACGGGGCGGGATGCCGGGCGCAGCGCTCGGCACCCCGCCCCTCTCGCACACGCGGCCGCCACAAACCGGGGGCCTCCCCCCGTCTGGTGCACACCCTGGCTCCGGGCCTTGTGAGGGTGACCGATTATGGTGATGAAGATCTATTCGCACGGGTTCAGGACCGACGCCGTGGCCCTGTACCACTCGGCGGGGAAGAGCCTCAAGGCAACACGGCCCCCGACCGTCACTCACAGTGCCCGCGTCACGGAATGTGTGCCAGAGCCTGAGAACGGGCAGCACCTCGCCCGGCACCTGCGGGGTCGGGCGAGGTGAGCCTGCCGGTGCGACAGCCAGGGGCCGCTGTTGCGGGCCGGTTCCCGCGGGGCAGCCCGGTCCCGGTTCAGCTCAGATGGGTAGCGGCGTACGCCTCGATGGCGTTCCGCTGGTACGCGGCCAGCCCCGGTGTGATCGCCTCGTATGCGGCGCGCCAGGCGTCGTTGTCCACGCAGGAGCGCCCCATGGCGCGGTACTCCTCGGCGGACACGGCCCGCAGCTGGACCAGGGCCCGGTACTGGGCGTCGATCTCGGCCTGCACAGGCTCGGCGTCGGCCGGGTGGCCGGCGGCCATCAGCTCGGCCAGCCGGATCATCTGCGCCGTGCGCTCGCGCTGTCCGGCCTCGACGTCCTGCGGGGTCATCGCAGCGACCCTGCGGGCGACTTCCTCGGCGTGCTCGGGGAAGTCATGCAGGCTCTCCTCGTACTGGGAGGGCTGCACGCCCTCGAACAGGTTCTCCGGTCGGTTGATGGCGGTCATGGTTCTGCCGTCCTTCCTGGACTGCTCCAGTTCGGCGATCGTGCGGGAGACGGTGCCGGCCAGGGCGTCGAGCCGGTCCCGCTCGGCGAGCAGCCGCCGGTAGTGGCCACGCAGGGCTTCCACCTCGTCGAGCTGCTCGGCCAGGATCCGGCCGATCTCGGGAAGTCCTACACCCAGCGCCCGCAGTACGAGAATCTGCTGCAGCTGCAGCAGCTGGCGCTCCTCGTAGTAGCGGTGGCCGTTGGCCCCGATCCGGGCAGGCGGCAGCAGGCCGATCTCGTCGTAGTGCCGCAGGGTCCGGGCGGTCACACCCGACATCCGTGCAACCTCCGCGATCGGCCAGTCCATCGCCGCCTCCCTCACGAACGCGTCACCGGGCCGGTCTCTCCGGCCCTGCTCAGGACGGTAGAAGCTGCCGCAACGACAACTTCAACCCCGGAACCCAGGCTCACCCGATTCTCGGCTTCGCGACCGTACGGACGACGCCCAGACGGACCCCTATGGAGGCCGACTGCTGTCGAAACTCGTGACCATGTCGCTGCCGTCCTAGCTGCCCGATGCCTCCCGAACCAGCGTCGAAACGCTGCCTTCTCTCGTGAACAGAGCCACATGGCGCATCCGTGCCGATGCCTGCGACGCCGCGGAGCAAAAAGGACCGCGCGGCTCGCAAATGCCGTCGCCGTCCATGATGAGGCAGATGCCCACGGGGCCCGCCGTACGACTTCAGGCGCTTGGCCGACGGAGCTGGCACGCCGGCAGGGGTGAGGGTGGTGAGCGCCTTCTTGGGCGGCTGGGCCGTGGCGGGGGCGGTAACTTCCGCGACCGCGAACCGGTAGTGGTCGGTGGCCGCCATGGTGAGTGTCTCGCCGTCCGGCGTCATCTGGACGCCCGTGAGTGTCGGCAGGGTGTCATCGTGGCCCGCACTTGTCAGCACACGGTTCCGTACCTGTTTTTGAACCTCGCGGGCTCCTGGCTGAAGCCGTCCTGGTTGCGGTACTGGCGGGGTGGGGTGGGCGCGTGCTGGTCCAGCCAGGGCGAGAGAGGACGCCCGCCCGGACCCGATCTCTCCGTGCAACGCAAGCGTGGGGTCAGTGGCCGCGTTCGCCGGCGTTCTGGTCCACATGCGAACGTGAAAGCGGCCGCGCAGGGGAGCGAAGTTCTCCTGTCCTGGCGGCACGGTCCGGGGGATTTCGAGTCTCCACTATCCTCGGATGATGTTGAATCGAGCGGCAGCTGCTGGGGTCGGTCTGGCACGGGTGATGGCGCATTGCGGGGGCAACCCCACGGCAGCCGTGCACTATGTGGCCGGCGCTATCGCCTCCGCGCCTGAGGACCCTGAGCCCTACGCGGTACTCGCCGAATTGTGGGAAGAACAGCGGACGGGCCTGGGCGAGCTCTTCCAGGGCGCTGACTCCCTGAGGACGGTGCTGGCGCAGTCGTACATCAGCTTCCTCGAGAACAAGATGGACGGTGCAGTGCTGGCGCTCGGCGCGGTCACGGGCGCGCAACCCACCATTGCCTGGGCCAAAGCCCCTTGGTTCAGCGACGCGCGCTTCCTCGACGGGGTGAGTGCCGACGCGCTGGCCGAGGCTGCCATGCGGACGATGGATTACGGCCATGATCTCGACGCCCACAGCATGCGGGAAGGGTTCCGTCCCTGGTTCCGTGCCATCGAGGTGGTCTGTACCCGCGAGCCGTTGCCGGAGGTGATGGCCAAGATGGCGATCTTCCTGCGGGCATGTGGTCTCACCGATGCGTCGTTCGCCCTTTGTGATCGGGCGGACTCCATTGAGCGGATCATGCTGACGGAAGTCGTGCGGGCGGGCACGTGGCGCAAGTTGGGTGATCCTGACCAGACCGCGGCGGCGTTCCAGCGCGCTCTTGTCCTGGACCCGGCCAACTGGTCGCTGTATCTCGACCTGGCCGACGTACGCGCCGAACAGGGCGACTTCACCACCGCGGTCCAGTTCATCGATCAGGGATTGGAGCACGAGCCGGCCGAGGTCACGCTTCGCGCGGCCGGGGCCGCCTACCGTGCCCGGCTCACGGGTTCGCACGACGACCTGCGCGAACTGATCGGACTGGCACCGCACCTGCCGAACGACTCGTACCGGGGCCTGCTGATTGATCACGCGTGTGCTGGTCCCGCCCTGCCCAGCGAACTCATCGCCGAGGCCCGCCGCCTCCAGAACAGCTGACGCGGACTCCGGCAGTCAGTCGCAGCTTCGCGGCTGCACCTCCCGCGCTACGCGTCGCGGAGCAGGCGTAGTTGAAGGGTCTTCTCCAGGGTCTGGGAAGCGACGGAGCGTGGGCGGCCAGGTGCGGCAAGGGCGGGTGTGGCGCTGGTTGGGCTGGGTTTTTTGTGAGTCTGAAGGCGGTGGGCCGGGCGTTCGTAGCGTCGCGGAATCCGGATGGGCAGGCCGGAGCGAGTCTGCCCTGCTGGGGGGTAGGGGCGCTGCGGGCCCTTCCAGATGCGGGGCATGTCGGTGTTCATGTAGTCGCTCACCACTTGGTCACGAAGGTAGTCGTAGTCGGGGCCGTTCGCGGCTGTGGTCATCAGTAGGACGGGGTGTTGGGGTGGCACGGCCGCGGGGCCGTCCGCGACGCGGATCTCGACCACAGCCGGAGGCTGGCGGGCGTAGGTGTGCGCGATCCGGTCCCAGGCTCGTTCCCACGGTCCGACTTTACGGGGGGAGGCGCCGAGGGCTTCCATGAACGCGGTGACGTGCTCGCGGGAAGGGACCGCTTCCCCCCGCAGGACAGCGCTCAGACTGCTCTTCGGGAGCCGGAAGTGCCGGCCGTCAGCGGTTCGCCCGGCCTCGGATTGCAAGTAGCCCAGAGACGGCTGGCCTTCCCGAGCACGGACCTGGATCATCGCCCGGCGTAACTGGCCGAAGGTCTCGATCAGTTCCGGGTGAGTGAGTGCGGAGCGCACCGAGGTGGCCAGGTCCTGAAACTCTGTGGCGGTCTCCTCCCGGCGCCGGAGTTCTTCCTCGGAGCGGCGGGCGGCTTTCCACAGGCGGATCGCTTCTGCGGGGTCGGCTTCGCAGGCGCGTGCGTAGGCTTCGACGAGTTGACGGGAGGGGACTTTCCCGCTGGCGCCGCGCGAGAGCATGGACGCGGTGAACCGGTATCCGATCAGTTTGGCCATCGCCGCGTAGGTGACGCCTCGGCGCTCGCGCTGGGCACGTAGCCACAGCGCGAGCGCTTCGGACTGCCGGGTTTCTGCGGCGACGGCGTTCTCACGCCGTCCCATGGGTGGGTCAGACTGCCTCGAGCGAGGGCGCTGTCGTCGTGCGCATCGCCCTGAGCGAGCTGACGGCGACGTAGAGGGCGCCCGCGATGAACTCAACAGCGCCGAACATCGGCAGACCAGCCAGGGCGAGGGCTCCTGCCACGAGGATGACGACGAGGATGATGACCACCTCGCCGGGCGTCAGCGCGCCCGGAGAAGCACTGGGCGAGAACGGCGTGAGAAAGGATGAACGCATGCATGTCTCCAACTGGCGTCGTGTCAGAACCCTGAATGGGGCGCGGACTTGGGCTGCACCGTGACAGCTGACGGGGACTTCCAGGTCTGGTCCGTCAACCTGCGGGCGATCCTCTCACCAGTAACCGACCATCACAATGCGTGCCTCTTCGTGCAAGGGCGTTGATTCATAAGCGTCCGGAGCACGGGTCCACGATGCAGGCGAACGGGTGGACGAGCCGACAGCCGATCATCAGGAGGCCGCAGGTCAGGAGAGTGAAACCAATTTTTTCATTCGTTTCCGTCCATCCGGCGTTGCCGAAGACACGCACGCGATGACACCCTCCTAGCAACGCTGTCTCGGGTACTCGTACCCGAGGTTTCCCTGGCGTCGTGGCTGCACCATGGAACAGGGACCGGGCATCACCGCGTTCCAGCGCGGCGCCCCAGAGGGTGGCGCATCCTCACCGGATGCGGCCACCCTCCGCACTCTCATAAGCCGAAGTGATCAACCGGTTCATGGATTCCGTCCCTGCACACGTACGGCCTCGGGAATGACGGTCTCGCCCAGGGTGATCGCCGCCGTGCTGGTGACCGGCTTGAGCGAGTACCGGACGGGCGAGCGGCTGGGCTGTGTCGGCAGGTACAGGCGGGCGACACCAGCCGGGAGCTCGGCGCGCAGCGCTCCGTGCCGGCGGATCCACAGCGCAGGGTGTCCGCAAAGGGCCTCGTCGCGGAGCTTGTCCACGGCGGTACTGGCATCCTCGCGGTCGATCTCGACAGCGACGGGGAGGCGTCGCCGTTCCTGCGGAGGATGCAGTAGAGGCGCAGGCGTAGCTGACGGCTCCTGCCCGGCCGGCGGCTGGGCTCGGGCCTGGCAGCCCTCCTTCTGAGCTCCTCTTATGGGCCTGCTTCTCCGCCTCCCACATCGTCAGGTCGCGCTCCCGCTGCGCCTGCACCTCCGCCCGCGTTGGGCCACGTCACCCGAGCGCGTCCGCGCTTCGCACTTAAGGTGACGCCCGGAGGTGGAGAATGCGAGTGGGGTTGCACGCGCTCGGTATCGGTGACGGTGCCCGTCCCGAGGTGATCCGTGCGGTGGCCACGGCCGCGGAGACGCACGGCTTCGCGAGGCTCTGGTGCGGTGAGCACGTGGTGCTCGTGGACGCGCCCGCCTCGCGCTACCCCTACTCCGCGGACGGCCGGATCGCCGTGCCCGCGGACGCGGACTGGCTGGACCCGCTGCTTGCCCTGACCTTCGCGGCGGCGGTCACCAGCCGGATCGAGCTCGCCTCCGGCGTACTCCTGCTGCCTGAGCACAACCCGGTCCTGGTCGCCAAACAGGCCGCCACACTCGATGTGCTCTCCGCCGGGCGGTTCAGCCTCGGGGTCGGGGTCGGCTGGTCGTCCGAGGAATTCGCAGCGCTCGCAGTCCCCTTCGCCGAGCGCGGGCGGCGCACCGAAGAGTATCTCTCCGCGATGCGCGCCCTCTGGGCCGAGGACCCGGCCTCCTTCGCAGGGGAGTTCACCCGCTTCGACGCGATCCGGGTCAACCCGAAGCCGCTGCGCGGCGGCCGGCTCCCGGTCGTGGTCGGCGGCAACAGCGACGTCGCCTTGCGCCGCGCGGCCACGCTCGCCGACGGCTGGTACGGCTTCAACGTCCCGGCGGCCGACGTCCCGGCGCGCATCGCCGTTCTCGCCGATGAGTGCGCCCGCCACGGTCGCGCTCTTGACGAGCTCACGGTCGCCGTCGCGCTGAGCGACGGCATCCCGGAGCAGCTCCCCGCACTCGGTGCGGCGGGCGTCACCGAACTCGTCGTCGTCGGCGCACCCCCGCCCGCTCCCGAAGCGGCGGCCGCCTGGGTCGCGGAACTCGCCCGGACCTGGATTCGCCCGGAGGAATAACCAGGGCCGGCCGGAGCACCAGCCGCACTCTTTCACGCCCGCAAGGCGCCCCTGATGGGGATCTTTGAATGTCTCACCCCTCGCTCAGGGGGAGGACGGACCTGCGCACACGGGCTCCTCATGCTGGTGCGCCAAGAAGCCGTCCGGCCGGCAGACCGGTCGATGCCGAACCGCAACGGAAGGCGGGGCCGGGGCACACGGGCGGTGCAGCGCGACGCCCCGGGAGGGCCGTCCTCCCCTGTGGTGTCGGTTATTGTTCCCGGTCCAGAGGGATGGCGGGGATTGAGGGAAACATCGTGGCGCAGCACCTGGGGCCGCTGGAGCTGGTCGGAGACCGGTGGATAATCGGGGATCCGAAACGGAAGGACGGTCTGTGCGTGGTGCTCACGCCCGAGGGCGTCGAGCACTACAGGCGTGCGGATCGGGTGCCTCAGTCCGTCGTCCGGTGGTCCCAGTTCGTGCAACTGGGGGTTCATGCGACCTGCTGGAAGTGGGAGGCCACCCGTACCGGAGGTTTCGTCGGCGCATTCGGCAATACCCCTTATCAGACCGGGCGTGACGGCTGCTCCCTGCAGGGGCTGCTCCGCCACCCGTCCGAGCCGTGGTCGGTGCGGTACACGCACCACAAGCGCCACTACACGGGCAGCCATGTGTTCCTGCTGAAGGCCCTGGTTCGCAAGCTTTCCGAGGCGAAGGCACTGGATCGTCTCGGTGATCCACAATGGCTGGGCGCGGCCGTCAACAAGTTGTCACCGGTGACCGCATGGCTTCCCAGCTCAGGCAACCGCCTGGTGCAGGAGACCATCGAGAGCCTCGGCACCTGAGATGTCGTCACGGCTCGCACACTGCAGGAGCGGGAGGCCCTGACCCACTTGTCCATCGCTCAACGAAGTGGGAACCCGGTTGAGCCTGGTGGATTGCGCACGTCCTGTCCGCAGCTCCGCGCGACGAGTCGGCGCATCCGGCCCAGCCGGCCGGCTGCGGTCGGGGACGGGAACGGTCCCCCTGGACCTTCAGCTTTCCGGGCCGGTGGTCGCGGGCTCCGCGAGCGGCGCCGCGTCGAGCAGGACGGCCGCGGCGGCGCGGGCGGTGGTGGAGGCCGACGGGTCGCGGTCCATCCACGCGGACAGTGCGGCGCCGTCGTAGAGCAGGTGCAGCTGGCGGGCCAGCCCCTCGGGGTCGGCGTAGCCGGCTTCGGCGGCCAGTTCGGTGAACAGGCCGCGCACCCAGGCCCGGTAGTCGTCAGCCGCGCGGCTGATCGAGCTGTCGTCCGGCGCCTCGGCGGTGGCCCGCACGAACGCGCAGCCGTTGTACTGGGGGGCCGTGAAAGACTCGCCCTGTGCGTCGAAGACGCCGAGCAGGCGTTCGCGGGGGGTCCTGAAGCGGGTCAGGGTCCGCAGGATCCGGTCCTGAATGCGCGTCTTGCGGGACTCCAGGTAGGCGCAGACCAGGCTCTCCTTGTTCCCGAAGGTGTTGTAGAGGGATGCCTTGGCGACTCCGGCATGCTCAATGATGCGGTCGATGCCGACGGTCTGCACGCCCTCGCTGTAGAAGAGCTCGTTGGCGGCCTTGAGCAGGCGCTCCCGTACAGACGGCTTCGTTGCGGTCCTGGTCGCCATGACGATCATCCCTTCAGACAGATCAGTCTATTCTAGCCGGAGACGGTTTGCGGCACCCGTGCGGTCTGCGGTGCGGGTGCGGCCTCGGAGAGGGGACCGGCTGCCGTCCGGAGCGCTGCCACCGGCTCCGCGAGGCGGCCGCTGAGCAGCAGGCCGATCAGCGCGGCGGCCGTCAGCACGATGACGGCGATGCCGTACTGCCGGGCGGTCTGCAGCAGCCCGCCTCCGTGCACGACCAGCACGCCGCCGATCACCGCGGGTACGCCCAGGCCCAGGTAGGACACCACGTACAGCAGGGACAGCACCCCGGCCCGCTCGTGCGGCTCCGTCTGCGGCATCACCATCCGGATGCCGCCCTGGAACCCGCTGCCGAAGCCGAAGCCGGCGATCGCACTGCCCGCGAAGAACCCGGTCGCGGCGGCTGCGCCGCCGGTGCCCGGGCCGATGGACACCAAGGTGATCGCCACACCGGCAATCAGTGCGCCGACGCCGAGCAGCATCACCGTGCGCGTCGAGGTACCGCGCAGCACCAGGACGGCCAGGCCCGCGGAACCGGCGAGCACGAACAGCGGCAGCCCGCCCCATACGACGGAGGTGGAGTGCACCAGGGTCCGGATGATGGCCGGGCCCAGCGCGCCGTAGAAGCCGGCCAGTGCCCACACCGCGAACAGTGCGGGGGCGGCGATCGCCACCGGGGTGCGGACGGCCATGGGCAACTTGATCTCGGGGGCCATGCCGGCCAGCGCGCCCGGCTTGCGGCTCACCGTCTCGCGCAGAGCGAGCACACCGAGCGCCTGCAGGACAAATATGCCGAGCAGTACGAAGTAGGCGAGGCGGGTGGGCACGGGCAGGTACTGCACGATCAGCCCGGAGACCAGGGCGCCGCCGGCGGTGCCCACCGCGGGCGCGAAGGAGTTCAGGAACCGTTCCTAGCCAGTGTGCGTGAGTGAGTCCTGGACCCACTGCTGCGTACTGGGCGCATCCCGAGCGGTGTTGGATGCGCTGGGTTCCCGCGTTCGCGTCCCGTTCGGTGACGGCCCTCCGGGGGGCCGGTCCGTTGCGAGTGGGCGGGTTCCCTCACGCCCCCGGTCACCTGGCCCGGCCTGGGCGGTCCGATGCCCCGCACGATCACTCCGGTCGTGCGGGGGCGGTGCCGTCCGACGCCGGATCGGGTGTCCGAGGGCGCGTCGTCCGATCGCGATGCCCGCGGCATCGTGACGGGACATCTTTCGGTGCACGGTGACCAGCGGTTTCTGTCAGTGCTGGGCACCCCACCGGGAGGTGTAGGCGGGGTCGACCGCGACAATGCTCAGGCCGTGTTCGGCGGCCATCGACACCAGCCGGGCCTTCAGTCTCCCGGTCGGCATGCCGGAGATGAGCTGCCGGAACCGTTTCCTGCGGCCGTGCTTCTCCCGGGTCTTCTCGGCGGTGAAGTCGAGGTCTTCGATGCCGATCGCGGCGACCCCGACACGCACCGCCCAGTGGATCAGGCGGGTCAGCGCGTGGCGGAGCTGCGCGTCGCGGTGACCGGCGGTCCCGGACAGGTGGTAGGGGAAGCGGTGCGGGTCGCCGACGGGGTTGCCGTGCCGGTCCAGGTGGTAGGCGGCGAAGTGGTCGGCGTTGGTGTCGACACCGATCATGCCCCGGGCACGGGCGGCCTCCAGCGGGATGGTCTTCACGACGGGGCGCTGCCAGGACGCGGTGAGGTACCAGCGGCCACGCCCCGTATCGAGGTGGATGCGGTAGGCGACCGCCCGGTTCGCGGCGATGCGGTCGGCCCACTCCGCACCCCGGTGCGCAAAGCCGATCCGGGAGGCGAGGACGTACCGGCCGTGCCGGGCATTGGCCAGGTGCGCGAGCGGGACGGGCAGCCTGATGGACACTTCGCCGTCCGGGGTGACGCGGATCGTCTCGTTCCCGAACCCCTTCCCCGACTCACCGTCCGCCGCAAGAAACCAGCGCCCCGCCTCCCACCGTTGCCGCCACTGGCCCTCGGTGAGCCCGGCCTGGGCAAGGTGGTGGCGGGTGTTCAGGAGACGTCTGCCGCCCCGCACCACCCGCACCCGCCCGGCCTGCCACTCGGCAACAGCAGCAGCGTGCCGCGCCTCCAGCATCGCGAGGCGGCGGGACTTGCGGAACCACTCGCTCTTCGACCGGTAGCCCCCCGCCGCCCGCTTGGTGCCCTTCTGCCCGATCGGGAGGGACAGACGGTGCCGCAGCGTCCTGATCCCGGCTGCCAGCGTCTGGATGTGTGCTGCCTGGCAACGGCGCGCGAGCGCCCACTGATCGTGGGTGGCCTTGGTGATCGCACCCGCGATCCGCGACGACGACAGCGGCGTCAGGTCCCGCTTACGCGACGCCCAGCTGTCCGCACTGTGCTCCAGACCGTCCGCACAGCGGGCCTGGAGATCACGCGAAGCCAGACGGCCCTGGTGCTCACCGACCGCACGCAGCACCCTCTCGTCCCGGGAGGTGAGGTGCTTGAGACGGTCCCGGACCGCCACCCCGCAAGGCCCGGGCACCACGAAGGACCCGGCCAACTCCCGCACGCCACCCACCGCGCCACCCCCGCCCACAAAGGCCAGCCACCCGCTGTCCAGCCCAACGAGCAGCAGCCGCCAAGGTCACCCATTCGACCACAGAACCCCTGTCCCCACCCCCAAACCCACCGACAGGACCACTCCCGCACACCACCACTCACTTCAGCTCAGCAAACCAACAGCAGCTCACAACCCTCCCCTGCGCGGGTCGATGTCGAGCATGCCGGCGCCGATCGCGCCGAGCGCAGCGCCGGTGCCCACGCCCTGGACGACACGGGCGGCCAGCAGTGCGTCCACCCCGCCGGCGGTGGCGAAGACGACCATTGCCGCGGCCTGCCCGGTCAGGGCCACCAGCAGGACCGGCCGGCGGCCGACGTGGTCGGAGATCTTGCCGAGGACCAGGAGCGAGACCAGCACAGCGAGCGCGTAGACGCCGAAAACGGTGGTGGTGGTGATCGGCGAGAAGCCCCAGCGCTGCTGGTAGATCGCGTAGAGCGGGGTCGGGGCGCTGGATGCGGCCAGCAGCGACACGACGATCGAGGCGAGCAGGGCAAGGGAGGCAATGGGTCCCGGGCCCCGTCGTCGCCGGTGGGCGGCGTACGCAGGGGACCGTCGTGCGGGGCTGTTCGTCCGGGCGGCGTGGCGCGCAGTGGGTGTCAGGCTCATGGGTAACCCTCAGGGTTAGACAGGTCTGTCTAGTGCAGGGAAGAGACTAGACAGATCTGTCTGATCTGGTCAAGCGAAAGGTTCATGCCTCAGGTCACGCGGCTCTACCGAGCGGTCTGATTGTTTTGTTCATGCAGGTTCGCGGCAGGGGCGGGCACCGGCGGCGCGGGCGGGGCGCCGTCCCGGCCGCGAGCCCGGGCGGCGGCACACCGGCCCCCCTGCCGGGGTGTCCGGCCGGCAGCCGCCGGCACCGGTGACCGGCGCAAGTGGTCGCGACCGATGTGACCGAGCTTTCTCCGTCATGGTGCGCAGTTCTGACGGTCCGACAGGAGCAGGGCGGGGCCTGGGTGGAGATGGTCCGCCGGCTGTCCGCCGTGTGGATTGCAGGGGCGGCCCGTCCCTGTGGTGGCACAACTGCGCCATGGCCAAAGGGCGCCAGCCAGAGTCTCTTGTTCGAGGCCGAAGGCAACCCCCATGCTCCGGGTGCTCTCCCACTCTTCGCTTCCCTTGAGGGGTCTCCTTGACCAGCGTTCCCATTCGCAGGCCGGGGCCGATCGCGCTTGCCGCGGTCGCCGCTCTGGCATTCGGGGTCGTACCAGCCACCGCTGCGGCACCTGCGGACCCGGCCGGTCCGGTGCTGCCCGCCGGCGCCGCACACCAGCCGCCGGGAAACGGCGGCACGCACAGCGTCACCCTGATCACCGGTGACAAGGTCACGATCGGCACCGCCGCCGACGGCACCGTCGTCCGGTCCTTCGAAGGCCCGGACGGAACCACCGCCGGCTTCCACCGCGCCGTCGTCGACGGGTCGATGTACGTCTACCCGGATGCCGCCCTGCCCTACGTCGGCGCGGGGCTGCTGGACAAGCAGTTGTTCAACGTGACCCGGCTGATCGCCGACGGGTACGACGACGCGCACGCCGAACGGTTGCCGCTCATCGTCCGCTACACCGACGCCGCCGCCAGGTCCCGGACCGCGCCGGACATGGCCGGCTCGAAGGTCGTGCGCCGGCTGGACAGCATGCAGGGCGCGGCGGTCGCGCAGAACCGCGAAAAGGCCCCGGCGTTCTGGTCGGCGCTCACCGGCCGGTCCGGCGCAGCGGCAGCACGCCGTGGATCGGCACGCCCCGCCTTCGCGGGCGGCATCGCCAAGGTCTGGCTCGACGGCAAGGTGACGGCCGACCTGGCCGACTCGACCGCGCAGATCGGTGCGAACCGGGTCTGGGCGGAGGGCAACACCGCCAAGGGTGTGAAGGTCGCGGTGCTCGACACCGGCGTGGACACCGAACACCCCGACCTCGTCGGGCAGGTCGACGCGGCCACCAGCTTCGTCCCGTACGAGGAGGACGTCGCCGACTACAACGGTCACGGCACCCACGTCGCCTCGACGATCGCCGGCACCGGCAGCGCCTCCGACGGAAAGGAGCGGGGTGTTGCTCCCGGGGTCCGGCTGGACATCGGCAAGGTGCTCAACAGTGAGGGCCAGGGACAGGAGTCCTGGATCATCGCGGGCATGGAGTGGGCCGCCCGGGACGCACAGGCCAAGGTCATCAGCATGAGTCTGGGCGGTGGTGGTGACAGCACCGACCCGATGAGCGAGGCAGTCGACCGGCTCAGCGCCGAGACCGGCGCGCTGTTCGTGGTCGCGGCCGGTAACGGCGGCCCGCGCAGCATCAGCAGTCCCGGTGCCGCGGACTCGGCGCTGACGGTCGGCGCGGTCGACTCCGCGGACAGGCTCGCCGATTTCTCCAGCCAGGGCCCGCGGGACGGCGACTTCGGGCTGAAGCCGGAACTCACCGCACCGGGCGTCGACATCCTCGCGGCCCGCTCGCACCTCCGGCGGAGCGGCTCGGGCTTCTACACCACGATGAGCGGCACGTCGATGGCGACGCCTCACGTCGCCGGCGCCGCCGCGCTGCTCGCCGCCACGCACCCCGACTGGAGCGGCCCGCGGCTGAAGGAGGCGCTGGTCAGCAGCGCCAAGGCGACCCCGTCGTACACCCCGTACCAGGCGGGCAGCGGGCGGGTCGATGCCTCGGCGGCGGTGCACGCGTCGGTCTTCGCCACCGCGAGCGCGTACTCCGGCTTCCACGCGTGGCCCACGAGGGCGGGAGAGACCGATGTCCAGAAGGTGACGTACACCAACGTCGGCGATGACCCGGTCAGCCTGGACCTGGCGGTCGACGCTGCCGCCCCGGTGGGCCTGTTCACCCTTTCCGACGACCGGGTCACCGTTCCCGCGCACGGCACCACCTCGGTGACCGTGACCGCGGCGCTGGACCGGCTTCCGGCCGACCAGCAGATCAGCGGCGTGATCACCGGTACGGACAGCGCCAAGGTCGTGCGGGCCCGGACCCTGATCGGCGCCGCCAGGGAGGGACGGCGGCAGAGCCTGACCGTCGTCGCGAAGGACCGGTCGGGCAAGCCGCTTTCCGGCAGGGTCCTCTTGGTGGCGGAGCACCTCTGGACGACGCTCGAGCTCGACGGGTCCGGCACCGGCACCGTGCGGCTGCCCGTCGGCAGTTACAGCGGATGGCTCACCGGCGACGTGCGGGGGGCGAACGGGCCGCACTCGCTGGGTATGGCGGTGCTCAGCTTCAACGACGTGCAGTTGGATCAGGACCGTACCGTCACCCTGGACGGCCGAAAGGCCCGCCAGGTCCTGGCGCACGTGCCCAAGGAGAGCACCGCGGTCGCGCCCCGGCTGGACGTCCACCGGTCGTTCACCGACACCCTCGCCGAGAGCTCGATGCTGCCCGGCCCGTCGTACGACAGCATCTGGGCGCTCCCGACCGGCACGAAGGTCACCGACGGCAGGTTCGAGTTCGGCGCCCGGTTCCGCCTCGAAGAGCCGGCGCTGACCGTGGGCACGAAGTCGGAAACGTTTGACGACCTGCTGGTCAAGCGTGCGGCCACGCCGCTGCCGGCGGGGTCCGGCAAGCTGACGGCGGTCTTCGCCGGCGGGGGTACGGCCCAGGAGCTGGCAGGGCACAACGTCCGCGGCAGGGCCGTGGTGGTGCGGCGCAACGACACCATGACGATTGCGGAGCAGGCGAAGGCCGCCGCCGCGGCCGGCGCGCGGGTGCTCCTGGTCGTCAACGACGGCATCGGCCGGCTTCAGCCGTGGGACGAGAATCCCTGGAGCCCCGAGAGCCCGGCCCCACTGACGGTGGCGACACTCAACGCCGACCGGGGCGGGCACCTGATCGACGCCATCGGGCACGGCAGCGTCGAGTTGAAGGTCGCTTCCCATCCCACCACCGACTACCTCTACGACGTGGTGCACCACTGGTCCGGCGCCGTCCCGGCCAACCCGACCTGGCGGGCGGAGCCGAACGACCTGGCCCGGGTGGACGTCTCGTTCCGCAACCACCGGCCGGGCAAGGCGCTGGAGTTCCGCACCGACGTCTGGCAGGGCTGGGCCGTCGGAAACCAGCTCACCGCTCCCGCCCAGGGCGAGCGGACCGACTGGGTCACCCCCGACGCCACCTGGCTGGACGACGCCTTCATCGTCGGCGAGACCGGGCAGCACTCGATCGACGTGCTTCGTTACAGGACCGGGAAGACCGGCAAGGTCAGCTGGTTCGGGCCGATCCAGCGGCCCCGGATGGGTCCGATCGGCTATCAGCCGGTGCGCTACCTCGACACGATGTACATCCCCGCGCCGGGCTGGGGCGACTCGGGCGGCCATGTCGGCGAGGCCTACGGCAACTTCGACGTCAAGGACTGGATGTCGCTCTACCAGGGTGACCGGCAGCTCGACTGGGGCAACTCCGAGTTTCTGCCGGTTCCCGGGCTCGCCCCGCAGCGGCTGCCCTACCGGCTGGTGGTCGACAACGACCGGGCAGCCTGGGCCCACCCGTACTCGACGCACACCCGGACCGAGTGGAACTTCACCTGCGCGGCCACCGGAGTCGAGTCGGCCGAGTCCCTGCCACTGATCCAGCTCGACTACGGGGTGAACACCGACAAGGCCGGCCGGGCGAACCGGCACGCGGGGCTGACGGTGGCCGCCTCCCACCTGCCCGGCACGACAGCCGCGATCGGGAAGCCTTCCCTCGCCATCTCGTATGACGACGGGGCGACTTGGCAGCGGCCCGAGCTGGATCGGGACGGCAGCGGATGGCGAACGGCCCTGCACGCGCCGAAGTCCGCCGGCTTCGTCACCCTCCGGGTCACTGCCCGCGACGCTGCCGGCAACAGCGTCTCGCAGACGATCACCCGGGCCTTCGGCCTGCGCTGACGTCACCTGACACAGCGCCTGGGTGTGGTGCACGCGTGGTGTCGGCACTCATGGCGAAGGCCTCCGGTGCGGTGGAGATGTCCGGTCTCCGCCGCACACGGAGCCTTCGTGTGTGCCGTCATGCCGCCGGCAGTCCAACGAGCACCACCGCCCGCGGGCCGGGTGACACGACGGACAGGAACCACACAGTCGCCGCCCTGGACCTGCAACCCGACGAACTACCGGCCCGCCTCAGCGACACCACGACCCGCCTCGCCGCCGCGTCCGCCGCACTCCCCCGTCATCACGGCGCGCCAAGTGGCGCGGCCGCCCCACCGCCGGTCAGGCCAGGGCGAGGAAGAGCCTTTCGAGTTCCTCTTCCGACAGGGGAGGTGCGTCGGCGGCGCTCTCGGCGAGGCACTGTCGCATCCCGCTGGCCACGATCTTGAAGCCGGCCCGGTCCAGTGCCCGGGAGACGGCGGCGAGCTGAGTGACGACGTCCTTGCAGTCGCGTCCGGCCTCGATCATCGCGATGACGCCGGCCAGCTGCCCCTGTGCGCGCCGCAGCCGGTTCAGGACGGGCCCCACGGCCCCTTCTTCCACCTGCACGGGAGTCCTCCTTCACCCGAACCCGAACTTCCATAATACCCCAGGGGGTATATATCAAGGCTTTCCCGCGGTCGCACGACGGCGCGCCTTCGGCTCCGGCCGGCCTCGCACGTCCGGCGGCGCCGGCAGTTGCGAGTCGTGCGAGTGATGCCGTGTCAGCGGGTCCCGCCGCACGCGCGCGGCGGCGACGGCGAGCAGTGCGGTGCCGATTCCGGTCCAGGTGGCGGGGTGGGTCCACACAGCCGTGTCGAGCTGCCGGCCGAGGACGAAGAGGCCCATGACGACGACGAACCATCCGAAGGCCTTGCGCAGGGCGTCCTGGGGGATGCGTCCGGCGAACCGGGCGCCGAGGACGCTGCCGGTGACGGCCGCGGCGGTGACGGCCAGCGCGAGGCCCCAGTCGATCTGCACGCCCGAGAGGTGCCCGGCCAGGCCTGCGAAGGACTTCATGACGATGACCAGCAGGGATGTGCCGACCGCGATGCCCATGGACAGTCCGCCGAGGATCGCGAGCGCGGGCACGACGAGGAATCCGCCGCCGGAACCCACCAGGCCCGTGACGGCACCCACGATCAGGCCTTCGACGGCGATGTGCTTCAGCGGCAGGTCGCGGCGCTGCGGCTTGAGCCTGTCCTGTCGGCGGGGCTTTCGGAGCATGGCCGCCGCCGTGGCGAGCATCATCAGGGCGAAGGCGACGAGGAGCACGGTGCCGGGGACGTACCCGGCGACACGCCCTCCGCCGTACGCGCCGACCATGCTGAAAGCGCCGAAGAGGAGGCCGGTCCTCCATCGCACCCGGCGGGCGCGGGCGTGGGGGATCAGGGCGGCCAGACTGGTGACGCCGACGACGAACAGGGAGGTGGCGATGGCCTCCTTGGTGTCCTGTCCGGCGAGGTACACAAGGATCGGCACGGTCAGGATCGAACCGCCGCCGCCGAGGATGCGAGGCTGACGCCGACGAACAAGGACGCCGCGACGACGAGGACGGTCACGGTTTGCCCCGCAGTTCCGTGATGACGGTACGGATGTCGACGCGCGGCCCCTTGTTGTAGGGGAGCTTGGACAGCAGGACGCCCATGGCGCAGGAGTTGCTGAGGGCCGCGTACGTCAGGCCGGCGCCGACCGCCGTGCCGATCAGGTGCGCGCCGGGGACGAAGACGCCCACCAGACCGGTCGCCAGCACGATCGAACCGGCGACGAGCCGGACCTGACGCTCCATGTCCCACCGGTCGGCGCCGCGGTTCACGGGTGCGCCCGCCATCTCCCAGGCGTTCATGCCGCCCTCCAGGACGCGGAGGTTCGGCAGGCCGGCTTCGGCGAGTGCCTGTTCCGCCTGGGCGGCGCGGGCCCCCGAGCGGCAGACGAGTACGACGTCCTCGTCGAGGTGGGTCAGCAGCTCGGCCCGGTGCTCGCGCAGGGTGCCGAGGGGCACGTTGTAGGCGCCGGGGATGTGAACTGTGCGGAACTCGCCCGGCATGCGCACGTCCAGGACGCGAGGTGCACGGCCTTCCTTGACCAGCCGGTGGAGGACGGCCGGGGCGATCGATGAGGTCTGGGCGGCGTTCTCGGCCATGAAGGAATCCAATCGAAGAATACCCTGGGGGGTATGTGTGGGTGAGTGCAGGGCCCGGGGGTACGGGTGGGGTGAGGGCCCGGGGCGGCCCGCGGGGGGTGGGGGCGCCACTCCCCCGCGGGAATGCCGGGATGCCGTGAAAGGGAAGCGGTCAGGCGTTGACGGATTCGGCGGACAGGGCCCAGGCGGCGTAGCCGCCGAGGATGTCGGAGACGTCGGTGAAGCCGCGGTGGCGCAGGAGGCTCGCGGCGATCGAGGAGCGGTGGCCGCCCGCGCAGTGCAGGACGAGGGGCCGGTCGGTGGGGATCTCGTCCAGGCGGGTCGGCAGTTCGCTCAGGGCGATGTGTGCGGCACCGTCGACGAATCCGTTCGCCTCGCGTTCGCCGCAGGTGCGGACGTCCACGATCAGCGGCGGATTGTCTCCCGCCAGGGCGGCCCGCAGCTGCGCGGCCGTGAGTCGGCTCGCGGGGGTGACCTCCTCGGCCATCTCCGTGAAGGCGTCCTCGGGGTTGCGCAGGTAGCCCGCCACGTGATCGAAACCGATCCGGGCCAGGCGGGTGACGACCTCCTCCTCCCGGTTCTCCGGCGCGATGACGAGAAGTTCGCCGGAAGGATCGAGGACGGTGCCCGCCTGCTCGGCGAACCGGCCCTCGGCCGGCACGTTGACGGCACCGCGCAGGTGACCGGAGGCGAA
The DNA here is from genome assembly GCF_042801455.1 of Streptomyces sp. NPDC057565. NCBI lineage: Bacteria > Bacillati > Actinomycetota > Actinomycetes > Kitasatosporales > Streptomycetaceae > Streptomyces > Streptomyces sp. NPDC057565. The sequence continues at coordinate 18,251 of NZ_JBHVFU010000023.1, forward strand.
CTCCTGCGGCGATCGGGCGTCGACCACGACCGTGCCGCCCCGCCGCAGCTCGGCGAACTCCTCCAGCCGCAGCGGCCGAGGAGCCGCAACCCGGTCGTACAGCAGGCGCGCCTTGCGGTTCAGGTCGGCGTCGTAGGCGAAGTAGCCGGGCGCCGCGGACTGGCCGGCGGTAACGAGGGCGACGAACTCGGCCTCGGTCATGGGGGCGCAGGCGTAGTTGGTGGCGCGCTGCTCGCCGATGGTGGACTGCTTCTCGGTGGAGAGGTTCTTGCCGCAGGCCGATCCGGCCCCGTGGGCGGGGAAGACACGGACCTCGTCGGGCAGGGCCATCAGCTTGTTCTGGACGCTGTCGTGGAGCATCGCGCCGAGTTCATCCGCGGTCACCCCCACGGAGGCGAGCAGGTCCGGGCGGCCGACGTCCCCGATGAACAGCGCGTCACCGGTCAGCACCCCGTGGGGAACCGTGTCGTCGGCGTGCTCGTAGACCAGCACGCTGATCGACTCCGGCGTGTGCCCGGGCGTCTCCAGGATCTCCAGGGTGACGTCGCCCAGGCTGACGCGCTCGCCTTCGGCGAGCTTGCGGATGGGGTACTCGGTCTCGGCGCGGTGACCGTAGCCGATCCAGGCCCCCGTGCGGTCGGCCATCTCCAGATGCCCGGCGACGAAGTCGGCGTGGAAGTGGGTGTTGATCACCCCGACCACGGTGAATCCGCGGGCCTCGGCGTCGGCGAGGTACTCCGAGACGTCCCGGCGCGGGTCCACGACCACGGCCTGCCCCGTCGTCTCGTCGGCGATCATGTACGACGCCTGGGAGAGGCAGTCGAGGTAGTACTGGCTGAAGAACACGGCAAACCCTTCGTTTGACGATGGCGTACCCGGTCGGGTACGGGGAAGATGGCCGAAGTCGCAGGTCAGCGCCCTGGGGGCGGCTGGGGCTTCAGGCGGCCTCAGCCGCCGTGCCGCGGGCGACCGGGCAGCCGGCCCGAGCCCGTGCGGCGGTACCGCCCGCGACCGATACGGCGTCCACGCCGATGGCCTGAAGGTGTTCGGCGGCCCGGCCGCTGCGGTCGCCGCTCGCGCACATCACGTACACCGGCCGGTCGCCGGGCAGATCGTCCACAGCCGCACCGAGCGTGGACAGCGGCGCCAGTCGTGCACCCGGCACATGGCCGGCCCGGTACTCGTCGGGCTCCCGGACGTCGATCACGAACGCGCCGTTCGCGAGTTCCGCCGCGAAGACATCCAGATCCACTTCACGCATGGAGAATCCTCGCTTCCCAATACCCCCGTGGGTATCGACACCTCCGACCGTAGACAGGTCGGAGGTGCCAAGTCAAATACCCCCCTGGGTATCTTGGATCACGTCGAAAACTGCAGCCCATTAATACCCATGGGGGTATGTTGGCCTGCGGATAGTCACACAGATGCGCTCCGGCCCGCAGATTCGCGGCCGATGAGCAGGAGGGATGCCATGGGCCACCGGACCGCTGCGGTCGCACCCGTGCACAAGCCGGTGCGGCTGGGGCTTCGGGAGAATGGGGCGCAGTTCACCCTGCTCGTCGTCGTCACCGTCTCCGTCGGCGCGCTCGTCGGCCTGGAGCGCACCACCGTCCCGCTCATCGGCGCCGAGGTCTTCGGACTCACGAGCAACCTGGCCGTCTTCTCCTTCATCATCGCCTTCGGCCTCACCAAAGCCCTGACCAACCTCGCGGCCGGAGCGCTCACCGCCCGTTTCCGCCGCCGACAGCTCCTGCTGGCCGGCTGGCTGATCGGCATACCGGTGCCGTTCGCCCTCGCCTGGGGTCCGTCCTGGTGGTGGATCGTGGCCGCGAACGTCCTGCTGGGCGCCAACCAGGGCCTGACCTGGTCGATGACCGTGAACATGAAGATCGACCTCGTGGGGCCGGCCCGCCGGGGCCTGGTCACCGGCCTGAACGAGGCCGCCGGCTACGCAGCCGTCGGCGCAATGGCCCTGTTCACCGGCTACCTGGCCACCGCGCACGGCCTGCGGCCGGCACCCGAGCTGATCGGCGTCATCTTCGTCGTCGCCGGGTTCGGCCTGTCGCTCCTGGCCCGGGACACCGCCGCCCATGTCGCCCTCGAACTCGCCCAGCACCCCGCCCCGAACAGGGAGGAACGGAAGGCGTCGTTCGCAACCACGTTCGCGCGCACCTCGTGGCGGGACCGTTCCCTGCGCGGCGCGAGCCAGGCGGGTCTGGTCAACAACCTCAACGACGGTCTGACCTGGGGTGTCTTCCCTCTGCTCTTCGCCGACCACGGCCTCGGCATCGCCGCCATCGGCCTGGTCAAGGGCCTCTACCCGCTCCTGTGGGGCATCGGCCAGATCCCCGCGGGCCAACTCGCCGACCGGATCGGCCGCAAACCCCTCATCGTCACCGGCATGCTCGTCCAGGCCGCGGGTCTCCTCCTCGCACTGGCGATCCTCGACCGCCCCCTTCTCGCCGGCATCCTCTCCGCCGTGGCCCTGGGCCTTGGCACCGCGATGGTCTACCCGGCGCTCATCGCCTCCGTCTCCGACCACGCCCACCCCACCTGGCGCGCCAACGCGCTGGGCACCTACCGCTTCTGGCGCGACATCGGCTACGCGGCCGGAGCCCTCGTCGCGGGTCTCCTCGCCGACACGCTCGGCCTGAACGCCACCGTCCTCGCCGCCGCCGGCCTCACCGCGGTGTCCGGGGTACTCGCCGCCCGCTGGATCACCGACCGCCCAGGCCCCTGACACCGGCAGGACCGGCGAATGCAGGGCTCACAAGCAGCTTCTGGCGCCGATCTGCCCTCGGGCTGCCGCCGAGGTCATCCCCGGACCGCCGTCCGATGAGTTGTCGGTGCCGGCCGCGTCAAGGAGCTGACCGAGCAGGCCACCGGCACCGGGCGAGTCGGCGTTTTCTTCGAGGCCTTCCTCCCGGCCGGCGGGCGAGGGCCTCGGCCTCCGGCGCCCCGGCGGCGCCGCTCGCCCGGAGGAGGGCGTTGCCGCCGACGTGGTCGCAGTGCCGGTGGGTGTTCACGACCGGGTCGACGGGGCCGGCGTGCGCGCGGGCCCGGGCGGCGGTCTCCTCGGCGTGGCCGACGAAGCCGCTGTCGACGAGGGCCGGCCGACGGCCGTGCAGCAGGGGCGAGTCGGCGTCCGGGAACGGCCGTTGCCACCGGGTCGTCCGGGTGGGCAGCGGCTGCGGGTTCATTGTTCGGGCCTGTTCACGCGGATCAGCGTCTGCTGCCCGTTTGCGACGAGCTTCCGTCGGCCGTCTTGGAGGCCGAAGACCTCCAGCCGGCACACGGTCAGGGTGCGCCCGGGCTTCAGGACGGTTCCGACCGCCTCGATGTGGTCGCCGACGGCGGGCGCGAGGAGGTTGATCTTGTATTCGACGGTGAGCACTTCGGTGTTCTCGGGGAACAGCGTGAACGCGGCGTAGCCGCCGGCGCTGTCCGCGATCGCGCTGGTGGCGCCCGCGTGGAAGTAGCCGTGCTGCTGGGTGACCTCGGGCCGGCTCGGGAGCGCGATGTGGACGCGGCCGGGCGCGATGCGCGTGATCTGTGCACCGAGGTGGCGCATCAGGCCCTGGCGGTCGAAGCTCTCCCGGATGCGTGCCTCTATCTCGGGGCTTGCCTGTTCCTGCTGTGTCCGGTCTTCCACGTGCTCTCCTTCGGGCGTCGCGGTGTGCGTACGGGGTGAGGCGGGTTCGTCAGCCGGCCAGGCGTTCCACCAGCAGGAAACCGCCGATGGCGATCATGATGGCACCGGAGGCGCGGGTGACCGCCCGGGCCGCGGACGGCCGGGTTCTCAAGACAGTGCGGGCCAGGACGCCGACGACAAGGTAGACGACGGCGCAGGCGGTCATGTGGAGCGTGCCGAGCAGTCCGGCCTGCGCGGCGACCGGCCAGCCCGTCGCCGGGTTGATGAACTGCGGGAACAAAGAGAAGTACAGCAGCAGCGCCTTGGGGTTGAGGCCGCTGATCCCGGCTCCCTTGAGCACGATCTGCATGCGGGAGGAGCCCACGGTCTCCACGGAGGCCGTCAAGGTGGCCGGCTGCCTCAGCACGCCCCAACCGAGCCACATCAGGTAGCAGGCCCCGGCGACGGTCAGAGCGGTGAGCAGGGTCGCCGAGCTCGCCACGATCACCACCAGGCCGGCGACGGCGAGCAGCGTGTATCCCGCGTATCCGGCTATCAGCCCGACGACCGCCGGGACCACCGAGCGGTCCCGCAGGCCCGCCGCGATCGCATAGGCCCAGTCCGCGCCCGGGGTGAACACCAGCAGGAGATCCACTGCCAGGAATGCCGCCAGCGTGGTCGTGTCCATGGATCGATCCCTCTCACGTGCTTCGTTACGTGAGGAAGGCTAGGTCGGATCAGCCCGAAAGTGTTCCCGCATTTCCCTCATGATCGCGCGTTCTGGGGGAGAATCTTCTTCATGGATGCCTTGGACCGGAAGATTCTTACCGAGCTGCAGTTGGACGGCCGTCTCACGGTGACCGAGCTGGCCGCCCGCGTAAAGCTGAGCGTCTCGCCGTGCCACCGCCGCCTGCGCGACCTCGAACGCGAGGGCGCGATCCGCGGCTACCGCGCAGTTGTGGACCCGGCCGCCGTGGGCCTCAACTTCGAAGCCCTCGTCTTCGCCACCCTGCGCTGGGAGGACCGCGACACCGTCACCACCTTCGAAGAGGCCGTGGCCGCCGTCCCGCACGTACTGCAGGCCCAGCGCCTGTTCGGCGAACCCGACTACCTCCTGCGCGTCGCCACTACCGATCTGGCCGCCTTCCAGCAGCTCTACGACCAGCAGCTCGCACGGCTGCCCGGGGTCCAGCGCCTGACCTCCACCCTCGTGATGAAGCACGTCGTCGACGACCGCCCCCTGCCCGAATAGCCGTCCGCCGGGCGCACTGCGCCGTACGCGCGCTCGCCTCGCGCTGTCGGCACTGCATGGTTGCCGTGCTCGTCGACGGCGGTCTTGCCGGCACGGCTGTGAATACGGTGCCGGCCAAGGCTCTCGGTGCCGTTCGCGGGCGGGCAGCAGCCGGTGCGCAGACCGAGAACTACTGAGAGGAGGGGGCTGTTTCGACTGTGCGCTGTTCCCCTCCCACCCGTAGTCCTCGATGGACCTCGGCAGCTCGTCAGGAGACCGTCGCCGGGGTGTCCCGCAGGGTGACGTTGGCGTGGCTCTCCTGGAAGCTCTGGTCCGAAACGAGGGTCAGCCGGGCCGTGGACTGGAACTCCGGCAGGGTGGCGGAACCGCAGGAGACCATCGTGGTCTTGAGCTTGGCGACGGTCAGGGCGAGTCCTTCGTTGAGGTCGCCCGCGTAGGGGACGTAGCCGTCCACGCCTTCCTCGAAGACCATCCCCTGACCGCCCTGACCGTAGCGCTGCCAGTTACGGGCACGGTTGGAGCCCTCGCCCCAGTACTCCTTCACGAAGCCGTCACGGGTGGGCAGTTTCGCGCCGGCCGCCTGGTCGAATCGCGCGAAGTAACGCCCCATCATGACGAAGTCCGCCCCCATCGCCAGCGCCAGAGCCACGTGGTAGTCGTGCACCAGCCCGCCGTCGGAACAGATCGGCACATACTCGCCGGTGCGCTCGCGAAAGGCATCCCGCGCCGCCGCGACATCCAGCACAGCGCTGGCCTGGCCGCGGCCGATGCCCTTCTGGTCGCGAGTGATGCAGATGGAACCGCCGCCCACACCGACCTTGACGAAGTCCGCCCCCGCCTCGGCGAGGAAGGTGAACGCCTCGCCGTCGACCACGTTGCCGCCGCCGACCGGAATCTCGGGATAGTGCTTCTTCACCCAGGTCAGGGCCTGTGCTTGCCAGTCGCTGTAGCCGTCGGACGAGTCGAGGCACAGCGCGTCCACGCCCGCCTCCACCAGGGCCGGGACGCGCTCCTGGTAGTCATGGGTGTTGATGCCCGCGCCCACGCGCAGGCGCTTGGCGGTGTCCACGACCTGGTTCGGGAATCGCTTGTTGTCCGTGTAGTCGGATCGGAACACCAGATACTGCAGGTTGCCCTCGCCGTCCAGCACCGAGAGGCAGTCCAGCCGTTCGTCCCACAGCCGGGTGTTGGCCTCGGAAAGCGTGGTGTCGGGCCCTGCATGGGGCAAGTCGGCGATGGCGGTCATCCGCCCGCTGACTGGTTCGGCCAGGTCGTGGCGTTGGGGGTGGAAATCGCGGGAGGTCACCAGGCCGAGCAGGCGGCCGGTGGCGGTCCCGTCGTGGGTGACCGCGGCGGTGCTGTGACCTGTGCGGCGCATGATGTCGACCAGGAGACCCAGGCTGTCATCAGGCCGGACGTTCGTATCGCTGGTGACGAATCCGGCCTTGAAGTTCTTCACTTGGCAGACCGCTGCGACCTGGTCCTGGATCGACTGGTTGTGGTGCAGGAAGCTCAGACCGCCGTTGCGAGCGAGCGCGATCGCGAGTTCCGGTGTGCTGACGGCCTGCATGATCGCGGACGTGAACGGGGAGTGCAGCTCGATCGTCGACGGCTCGCCCACGATGTGCCGCACCAGGGGCGTGCGCAGCTCGACCGTCGCAGGCGAGCAGTCGGTCCGGGTCCGGTTGGGCAGGAGCAGAAACTCATTGAACGTCCGTGAGACCTCGGCGATGATCTGTGCCACTCGTTCCTCCTGGCCCGTCGGCCGGGGCCCGGCTGCCCCGGCGTGAAGATCGCCCCCCGGTGTCCCAGGGCCCAGGTAGGCAGGGGCCAGCACGGCAGCCGTGGAGGTGCCACAAACTTGGCAGAGCCCTGACCAGCCCGTGGATCGAACGGGGGTCGTGGCCTGGCACCTTATCGATTGCCCAGCCGCTGCACGAATCGTGCCCCCTCACCGGCCTTCATCACCTCCTGACGGTTCCTGGGCCTCCGGGTGCGCCTCGCGCCAGGCGGCCGCCGCCCGGTTCCAGTCGTCTCCGGTCAACGCGGTGAGCGAGGCGAGGAAGCGCCCGTCCTCCTCCTTGGCGATGTGCCGGTACAGCTCGTCCACGGCGTCGAGAGCCCCCGGGGCGGCCGGCAGGCTCGCCCGCCCCAGGGGCTGAGGACCCGCGACCGGCCGCGTCGCTGTCAGGACTGGGCCAGACGCTGGAACATGGCGTCGATCTGGGCCTGGTTGGCGATCAGGGGCAGAGTGTCGAAGTACAGCTCCCACTCGCCCGCCGGACCGAAGCGCTCCACGATCCCGAAGGGGACGTTCGTGCCCAAGGGGACGTTCGTGCCCTTCGTACTGGTGACGGTGCCGTGCCACTCCACGAAGGTGTGCGTGCGGCCGAACGCGACCTGGCCCGGCTTCAGCCGGACGTCGGCGTGGTCGAAGAGCCGGCGGAGATAGGCCGCCTTGCCGTCGGCGGTCCTGAGGGGCGCGGCGAGGCCGGGCGCGGTCAGGCGGCCGGGTCCGGCGCCGCCGACGAGAGCGTCGACGTCCTCGGTGTTCCAGGCCGCGAGCCGCGCCGTGATGTCCCCGGCGCGGAAGGGGTGCGGCGCGGGGCTCCGGCCGTCGTCGGCCGCCGGGCCCATGTCCGCGTCCGGACCCGTGTCCGCGACACCCTCGAACAGGTTGCGCAGCTCCGGGGCGGCGGAGCGGAACACGGTGTACCGGTCGTAGTAGCGCCGGGCCTGGATCGTCTTGCCGTCGTCGGAGAGGACGTTGCGGGCGATCTGCGGATAGCCGACCTTGTGGCCCTTGATGGTGACCTCGTTCCACTGGCCGAACATCACCACCGCACCGTCCGCGACGACTTCGGTGCCCCGATAGCGCAGGTCCGGTGCGAGACCCAGCGAGCCGATGATGGATTTCCCGATGACGGCGTGCCCGCGCTGCGGATTGCCCCCGGCCTCCCAGAGGGTGGCCTCCGGGTCGAAGATGTCGAGATAGGCGGCGACCCGCGGGTGTTGGACCTCGCCCGGCTGCGGCGGCGTCCCGGTGGGGGTCTCGCCGAATGTGATCTGCCGCTTCATGAACGCGCAGGCGTTGGGGGTGATGGTCCCTTCCAGCGTGCCGACCTTGTCATGGACCTCCGCGCACGCGACCGGGGCCGGTGCGGCGGCGGCCGTCGCGTGCAGCGCGGCTCCCGCGTCCGTGTTCGTGTTCGTGTGTGCCGTGCCGAACGCTATCCCGGACACCATCGCGACCGTGACGGCTCCCGCACGCCCCAGCATCTGCGTACCGCGCATCTTCGACCTCTCACCCGTCGTAAGGGGAACAACCGTGACCTCAGGCCCTGGTGGAGTGCGCGTCCCGCGCTCCCCGGCCTGTGACGGCAACCCTGCCCGCGTCCGCTCCGAAGATCGATTACCTGCCAGGTAATGGGCCCCGGGGCGGGAGGGATGACGGATGGCAGGCGGTGGTGGCGGGTGGGCGTCGCGCGGGCGCGTGACAGGCGGTCGTGACGTGTGGCGGTACGGCGCGTCAGCAGGCCTGGGCCGTCGGCGGGCCCGCGGGTGTGGCGCCCAGGGGCGGGACGAGCCACTTGTCGTAGATGCCGCACTGAAGTTCCCCCGTGGGGCTGGACAGCCTGGTCCTGGGACGGCCGGTCCCGGAGGAAGCAGTTCCCGGTAGTGAGCAGGAACAGCAACACGAGCAAGCGGTGCACGGCCGGGTTCAAGCGGGACGCGGTTGGTTTTCAGTGCGTAGGCGTGGACGGTTCCTCGCCCGCCAGCAGCGCCAGTCCGAGCGGGGTCAGGCTGTGCAGGACGGACAGGCCCGTCCGGGCGGTGTCCACCAGTCCGGCGTTCCGCAGAACGGTGGCGTGCTGGCTGGCCGTTGCCAGGGAGATCCCGACACGTTCGGCGAGCTCGGTCGTGGTGGCCGGGACGCGCAGAACGGCGAGCACAGCTGCTCTCGTCCGGCCCAGCAGTGGTCCCAGCACGTCGAACGAGAAGGCCGGCTCCCCGGCGAGAAGCATCGGATGGACCAGGACCGTCGGCTTCTGCGGCCGGTACATCACCAGGGCGCTCACCGCGAACCAGGACGGTACGAGCAGCAGTCCGCGGCCGCACAGCGGTATGTCGTGCCGGGACGTCGACGGGAGGGTCAGTACGGGCGCCTGCCAGCTCCATGTGGGGCTGAGCGTGGTGAGCAGGGCGTCGACCCCGCCGCGTAGCAGCATCTCGGCGCGCACCGCCCGGTCGGCCATGGCGTCGGCTCTCACCCGAGGCCACAGGGGGGCGACCGCTGAGGTGAAGTACGCCTGGAGGTCGCGCTGCAGGGCCCGCCGCGCCGCCGGTGAGCCGTTCGCGAGCTCTCGCGCCCACCGGCTCGGCTGCTCCAGGGAACCGTTCCATCCGGGTGTGTCCGCCAGGCCCAGATCCAGGGCCAGTTGTTCGGCGGAAGTTCCGGTGACGAGGTCGAGTGCGGTGGCGAAGTCCCGGGCCGTCGGCTGTTGAAGGAAGTCCGGCAGAAATCCGTTGCGGGGAACCAGGTCGAGCAGGACTCCGGGCCGGGGGCGGGTCTTCTGCATCGCTTTGTGCCACTGGCTGAGGGCGGGGCGGGTGGGGCCCCCGGTGGCCGTCCCGCCCCGCAGACGACGCACGCTGAGCGCCGTTTCCAGCAGGGCGTCGGGAGCCTGGGCCACCGTGACCCGGCAAAGGTCGGCGTCGGTGAAGTGCAATCGGATCACGCCGCCTGATTATCGGCCCGGCCACGCCTTTGTGCGAGGGCCGAAAGGCGATGCGGCCGGATCGCGTATCGGCCGGGCTCCCGTGCGGCACGCCGGTCCATGAACTCCTGGAGGTCCCGACGATGCACGCCACCTGACGGTTCTTCTGTCTCCTCGCCGCCGCCCTCGCTGCCGTCTTCGGCGGTACTGCCGAGCGGGCCGTCGCACGCCCGCTGCCTCGTACCCACGTCGTCTCCGACGCCCCCGGCGTCCTGCCGGAGGGGATCGCCGTCGACCGGGCCGGCACCGTGTACGTGTCCTCCGACGGCACCGGCGCGCTGTGCCGCGGCCGTGTCGTGCCCGGGTGTTCGCGGTGCGCACCGGGAACCGTGTGGGGGGCGCGGGGGGTGTGGTGGTTTCGGGGCCCCCTGTCGACCGGTTGCCCGGCGGGGAGGACCGGTTGGACCGGCCACGCCCGCAGCCCGACCGGTCCGACCGGCGTCGGGCCCTCAGGGCAGCCGCTCCACTGGAACGCGCTGTCGGGCAAACGGGCCCGGACCGTCGGCAACAATGCGCCCCCACTGCTCGGCGAAAGCCCCCCAGAGCGTGCGCAGTCGCGTCTCCTCGCGCCCCACCTCGGCAACGACTGCGCCCGGTTCGAGGCCCAGGGCGTGCAGCGGACCGACGTCCGCCGCACCCCAGGTGCGTATGTCGTCGGCCAGCACCTCGGGGTGGAACTGAACACCCCACACAGCCGTGCCGATCCGGTACGCCTGGTGGGTGCAGCGCTCGCTGGTGAGCAGCGCAACGGCGCCCTCGGGCAGGGTGGCCGTCTCCTCCCAGTGCCACTGCACTGCGCGCAACCAGCTGTCCTGGTCCACGAGGGGCGCGAACAGTGGGTCGGTGAAGGCTGTTTGATGGGATATCAGGTCGTTGAGTCCGACCTCGGGCAGGGCGGCGTGCCGGACCTCGCCCCCGCAGGCCACTGTCAGCAGTTCCATGCCCAGGCAGATCCCCAGCGTGGGAAGGTCCCAGGTTACGGCCTGCCGCAGCAGTTTCCGCACCTGCGGCAGCCAAGGCGCCTGCTCCTCGTCGTACGGGCCCATGGATCCGCCGAGGACCAGCAGCCCGTGGTACGCGTCCAGGGTGCGGGGCAGTGTGTCGCCGGCCCAGGGACGACAGAGGTCGATCACCAGGCCCTGGTCGGCGAGGCGTTCACCGAACTGGGCGGGGCCCGTGCCGTCCTCGTGCTCCACGACGAGCACCCGCGCGCCGCTCACAGCCGCCCCGCCTCGACGATGCGGCGCAGGAAGGCGCGGGTACGCTCCTGCTGCGGGTCGCCGAAGATCTGCTCCGGTGGCCCTTCCTCCAGCAGTACGCCCTGATGAAGAAAGCACACCTTGTTCGACACCTCCCGGGCGAAGCCCATCTCATGGGTGGCCAGCAGCATGGTCATGCCGCCCTCGGCCAGTTCGCGGACGATGGCCAGTACTTCGGCGACGAGCTCGGGGTCGAGAGCCGAGGTGATCTCGTCGAGCAGCAGTGCGCGGGGGCCGGTGGCCAGGGCACGGACGATGGCCACCCGCTGCTGCTGACCGCCGGAGAGCCGGTCGGGCATGCTGTCGGCCTTGTCGGCCAGGCCGACGCGCGCGAGCAGGGCGCGAGCCTGCTCCTCGGCCTCGACGCGCGGTATCCCGCGCACCTGCATCGGCGCGAGGGCGACATTGCGTACCACGCTCATGTGCGGGAACAGATTGAAGTGCTGGAAGACCATGCCGACATCGCGGCGCAGCCGGTCCACATCGGTGCCGCGGCCGGAGGCGACATCACCGCCGACCCGGATCTCACCCCCGCTGATCTCCTCCAGGCCGTTGATGCAGCGCAGCAGGGTGGACTTGCCGCTGCCGGAGGCCCCGATCAGGGTCACCACCTGGTGCTGGGCCACGGTCAGGTCGATGCCGCGGAGCACGGGGGTCTGCCCGTAGCTCTTGTGCACCCCGTCGATCTCGATGAAGGCCATGTCAGGCTCCCTTGCCGCGGCGCTGCTCACGTGCCACCAGCCGGTCCACCAACCGGGCCTGCGGGATCGTGATGAGGATGAAGAGCGCCGCGACCACGGTCACCGAGGACAGGTTGAAGTGGTTGGACGCGAAGATCTTCGACTGGTTGAAGGCGTCGATGGTGCCGATGACATTCACCAGCGCGGTGTCCTTCTGCAGGCTGATGAAGTCGTTGAGCAGCGGCGGTACGACGCGGCGGGTGGCCTGCGGCAGCACCACATGGCGCAGCGTGGCACTGTGCGAGAGGCCGAGTGAACGGGCCGCCGCGCTCTGGCCGGGTGCGATGGACTCGATGCCGGCCCGGAACACTTCGGCGACGTACGCGCCGTAGGTGAGGGTGAGCGCGAGGATCGCGAACCACACCGGGCTGAGGGAGCTGAGCACCGGCACCTCGGCGAGGGGCAGTCCGAAGCCGATCAGATAGATGACGATGATCGCCGGTACGGCGCGGAAGCCGTCGATGTACGCCGTGGCGAGCAGGCGCAGCGGGCGGCCGGTACGCCCCGGCGCCATCCGGGCGAGAGCGAGCGCCAGTCCCCAGACGAGGATCAGGATCTGCGCGGCGACGGCGATGAAGAGGTTGGTGCCGAACGCGGAGGCGGTCTCCCGCAGGCTGATCCCGATCACTTCGCCGTCGAGGAAAGTGCGCTGCACGGCACGGTCATTGGCGAACAGGAACCAGATCGCGCCGAGCAGGACGAGCGCGGCCAGACACCAGCCCAGTACGGTCCGGGCGTCCTCACGGCCCTCGGACGCGGCCCGCCGGGCGTCGGCCCGCCGACCCTGGGACCAGGCCGCGGCGGCCGCGCGGCCCGAGCGCACAGCCCGCAGCGCGGGTTTCAGCAGGGTGAGCACGGCGACGGCCACGACGACCGCCCCGCCGGCGACCGGCAGGCCGGAGCCGGGCAGGACGTTGCTCACGGACTGGGCAGTGGCGGCGGTCAGTGCCACGGTGACCAGGACGGCCGCCACCGCGGCGGCCGCGAGCGGCAGCGCCGGCCGGGGCGGGGTGGCCTTCGGCGGCTCGGTCCGCTCGGCCTTCAACACAGTCAACAGATCGGAGGACACGGTCATTTGGCGCTCCACACCGCGATTGCCGCCGGGTCCCCGCCGAAGGCCTCGGCCAGGTAGGTGGAGGAGAGCTTGTCGAGCGTGCCGTCCTTCTTCATCGCGTCGATGGCCCCGTCGAGGGCGGCGGAGTTCTTGCCGCCCTTGGGGTACAGCGCTCCGTACGACTCGCCGGTGTCGTACTGCCCGATCACCTTGAGCTTGCCCTTGGACTCCTGGGCCTTGCCGAGCACGATGGCGACATCGGTGAGCGCGGCGTCGATCTGGCCCGCCTGGAGCGCGGCCTGCAACTCGACATCGCCCGCGAACACCTTCGGCTGGCTCTTCGGGCGGAGGCGGTCGCGGACGAAGTCGGCGCCCGTCGTGCCCTGCTTCACGCCGAGCCGCAGGCCCGCGATGTTGTCCTTGGTCACCTTGGACCCGGACTCGACCAGCACGCCGATGTCGGAGGAGAAGTACGGCGATGAGAAGTCCACGACCTTGCGGCGGGCGTCGGTGATGGAGATCTCCGCGAGCGCCATGTCGAAGTCCTGGGCCTTGCCCGCGACGAGCGCGTCGAAGGACACATTGCGCACGGTGAGCTTGGACAGGCCGGCCCGGTAGGCGAGGTTCGCGGCCATGCAGTACTCGTATCCGCTGTCGATCTGACGCACGGTGTCGCCGTTCCACCAGCCGGGGCTGGGAAGGTCACCGACCACGGTGAGAGTGCCCTTCTCGACGGTCTTGAGGTGAATCGAGCCGCGGGCGCCGGTCACCTTGCACTTGCCGTAGGCGCGGAACCCCTTGGCATCGGTGGTGTGGGTGGTGGAGTCATCGCTGCCGACCGCGGAACCGCCGCAGGACGTGAGGGCCGCGAGCAACGCGGCGGTGAGTGCGGGCAGGGCAAACGTACGGACGCTGCGCATGGAGCTCCTAGAGGAGAGGTGCCGGGAAGCGGTGGCGCCACATTGCCCAAAACGTTTTTGTACGTCAAGACCTCGAGGTCAGCGAAAGAAAAACGTTTTGGGGTTCGAGGGTGCGGACAGACCGTTCTCTGGCAGTCTTGAGGCCGCCGCGCGTCGGAGCTCGGTGGATGACACGGAAGGGCGACCAAAGCATGACCAGCCGGAAATCGGCACGGGCCGGGGAGGTCGGCCGGCGGATCGGTATCCGCGACGTGGCGCAGGCCACCGGCCTGTCCATCACCACCGTGTCCCACGCCCTGCACGGCAAGGGCCAGATCGCCCCGGCCACCCGCGAGCGCGTCCGCCGCGCCGCCGAGGAACTCGGCTACCGCCCCGACCCCGTGGCCCGCGGACTGGTCTCCGGACGCACCGGCATCCTCGGACTGGCCGTAGGCCATATGTCGGACCGCCCGTGGGCCGGCACCTACCGCCCGTACTATGCGGCGTTCTCCGCCGGCGCCACCATGACCGCCGTCGAGCGGGACTACGCCCTCGTCGTCGTCCCGAGCGATCCGGCCTCCGGGCTGTGGGCCCGCGTCCCGATGGACGGCCTCATCATCGTCGACCCGGTACGGGAGGACCCGCTGCTCGCGGACTGCGCGCGCCGCCGCATGCCGGTGGTCACCGACGGCCGCCCCATCGACCCGGGTTACGAGGATGTACCCACCGTGGAGAGCGACTTGGAGCATGGCATGGCCGAAGTCCTCGACCACCTGCGGGACTCCGGCGCCAGGCGGGTCGGTCTCCTGTCGGGCCCGGAACCCGATGCGTACACCCAGGATTCCGAGCGCCTCTACCGCGAGTGGTGCGCCGCGGCCGGCCGGCCGGCGCTCGTCGAGACACCGGCTGCCTCCGAGGATCCGGTGGAGGCGGCGCTACGGCTTCTGTCCGGCCCCGACCGCCCGGACGCGGTCCACGGCCTCAACGAGACATACGGCCAGGCCCTGGTGATCGCGGCCCGGAGGCTGAGCCTGCGCATCCCCGACGATCTGATGGTCAGCGTGATGCGCGAGAGCGACCAGTCCTGCGGCACCGAGGACTGGGATGTACCGCTGACCGCCCTGAGCCTGGACGCGCGCCGCCTGGGCGCCGAGTCCGTGACGATACTGATCGATGTCCTGGACGGAAAAGCACCGCGCAATGTGATGGTGCCGTGCACCGTCGTGGTCCGGAGGTCCACACTCCGTGCGTGAACGGTGCCGGGCTTGCAGGGGGGCGCAAACCAGGTGGCGCTGATGCGGGGTCAGGGGCGGTGGCCCATCGCTGCCGGGGCCCCATCACCGGCATCCTGGTGGAAGGCGGGGGCACCGCCCGAGGAGTTGGTGACCTCAAGACCGTGAACAGCGGATCGTGGACTCTGTACCGGGCCCACGGTCGAAGTCCTCGCCGCGGTCCCCGCGTTGCAACTCCGCATCACGCCGGGCACCGCTTGCGCCACCCACCGGGCCACGGTCACCCTGTCCTGAACGATCAGCGGGTGGCCGGGATCCGGTACGGAGGAGGACGGTCATGGGCGGCGGCAGAGGGCTGGTCTGGCGGGACGGCGAACAGCCGCTCGATGCGTGGATCGGGTGGGTGCGCACGTGTCTCGTCGGTGACGGCGGCTTCCGGGTCATCGGGGATGTGCGGTGGCCCGACGAACCGTACGGCAGGCAGCTGCACTCCGGACTCGATGCCGCCGGGCTCGCGAAGGTGTTCCGCGCTGCCGGGGTGAGAGCACTGTACGTCTCCACCACGCGCGGCCTGGCACTGTCGTCGCCGACCGTGGAGATCATGCCTGTGCCCGTGGGCCCGCCGGGCCCGCCGCTGCTACGGGCGCAGGCCGAGCCCGGCGGCAGCGTCCGGCTGGGGGCGCCCGTACGGAACTGTGCCGAACTCGACGCATGGCTGGCGCAGTTGTCTCCGCTGCTGCCCCAGCCGGTCCCCGCGCGCGGCGGGTCGGACGAGCCCTTCGCGCGGCCACTCGCCGGCGGGCTGCTGGGCCGGCCCGACGGCATCTGGGTATGTCTGGACACCTTGGAGTCGCGGCTGCGCCCGAACGGGAACCCCACGTCGGTGGTCTCGCTGGTCGCGACTGCCGAGCGGCTCGCGGGCGACACGGCGCTGCTGCGCGATCCACGGGTCGTGGAGGAGACAGCCGTCGCCAATGTGCACGAACTCGCCGAGGTTCTCGCCGCTTTGGAGCGGGTGTGGAGTCCTTTGGGTGTGCCGGGCGGATCGCCGTTCACCGGGCTCGGGATCTGGGCCGGGTCCGCAGTGGTGGGCCCGGGCAGCCGGGTGCGGGTGGTGCGGATCGAGTACGGCCGTGCGCGGCTGAGCATCGCGCGCAAGCGCCTGCCCGAACTCCTGGCCGAGGGGCCGGTCGGTGAACTCGCCCGCTGGGCGGGGCCGTTGCTGGATCCCACCGTGCACGCCACCGCGTACGCGGGCCGGCGGCGGGCTCTCGTCAAGTGGCTGGAGCGGCTGGAGCGGGCCGTGTTCGGCGGGCCGGCCCGGTGGAGTGTCTCGGGTGGGCGGGACGAGGAGGTGCCCCCCGGGTCGCTCGACGCGTCCGGGCTCGGACAGTGGCTGCACTCCCGTTTCCCTGGGCAGAGGGTCTCGGCGGGGCTCGTGACCGCCGACTCGCTCCGGCTGGACGACCGGCTCACGGCCACCGGCCGGCTGACGGTGACCGCACACGCAGCCTGAGGCAGGAAGCGGGGCGGACTCCCGAAGACGGTGTCCGTCCGGCGCCGGCTGCTGCCCGGCGGCGCGCGCCGGGCTGCCCGGTCCCGGACCCCGGGTGGCCCGGCGAGGTGGACAGCACCGGGGCAGAGCTGACCCTCGCCCCGGGTCTGCTGATGCATCCGTGTCCTGCCCGAGGTCCGGGTCCGCGAGGAGGCCGGCCACCGTGCCCTGCGTACTGCGGCGTCCCGGGCGGGACACGGGTCCGTGCCGGTACGGGGCATCAGCATCAGGACCTGTGGATCGGCGGTTGCCGCGGAGGGCTCCGGCCCGCGGACGAAATCGAGGTGCGCGCGACCTCCGGTGTTGACAAGCTGCGCCGGTGAACCGTGAACAGATCTCCAGGATCGCCCATGCTGATCACCCGATAAAGTCTCCGCTCGACGACGACTCGGTGCGCCGGCTGCTGGAACGAGGGCTCCCGCGCGGCGACGAGCGTGTACTCGACCTCGGTTGCGGGGGCGGGGAGTGGCTCCTGCGCGCCCTGGCCACGCGCCCGCGCCTGCACGCCGAGGGCGTGGACATCTCCGAGGACGCCCTGGCACAGGCCCGCCGGGCCGCGAGCGACCTCGGCGTCCAGGAGCGCCTGATCCTCCATCACCAGGAGGCCGGGGACTTCGTCTCCTCGCACTCGTTCGACCTGGTGCTCAGCGTCGGGGCCACGCATGCCTTCGGCGGTCTGCTCCCCACCCTCGAGGCGGCACGCAAGCACCTGGCTCCCGGCGGCCGCGTCCTTATCGGTGAGGGATTCTGGGACCGTGCCCCTTCCCAGGAGGCCATCGAGATGCTCGGGGACTTCACCGACCTGGCGACCACCGTGGACCGCGTCGTCGCCGACGGGTGGACTCCTGTCGGCGGGCACGTCAGCACACGCCGTGAGCTGGACGACTACGAATGGGCCTGCTGGGGGTCGCTGGCCTCGTGGGCCCTGGACCACCCTGCCGATCCGGACAGCTCGCACGCGCTCACGACAGCCACCACCCGTCGCTCCGAATGGCTGCGCGTCTACCGGGACACCTGGGGCTTCGTCTGTCTGGTCCTGCGCCGGGCGTCCGACCGCCCGTGAACCAGCCCTGGTGCTTCAGGGCCCGTCCCGGCAGATCACACCGCTGCGGCGCGGCGGCCGGGCCGGCCGCTTCCGCCGCAGGACGGCCGGTGATCGCGCGGCCGAGGTGCTTGCCACGAAAAGCCCGGAAGGCTCGGGGCAGGACGAGGGGGCTTGCCAGGACATGACCGGGGCCGGCGGGAGCCGTGGCAGTAGGCGGATGCGGTGCCCTGCGGCGGTGCGGGGTCAGGCCGTCCCGTCCAGGGCCTGGACGGCCGCCTTGGCCGCCTTCTCCACCAGTTGGACGCCGTCCGCCATGCTGACGCTGCCCCGCGACAGCACGGCCACCAGGCGGTCGTGTCCGTCCACCCGGACGAGACCGATGCTGTTGACGTCCCAGCGGCCCGTCGCGGTCCGCTGCAGCCAGCCGTTCTTCAGGCCGGTGACGGGGCCGGCCGCAGAAACGCCCCAGTCCTGGCCTGCCGCTATGCCGCCCATGAGGCCGCGCAGGTAGGCCCGGGACGCCTGGTCCAGTGGGGAGTCGGTGCCGAAGACTGCGCTCAGCAGGGCGAGCTGATCGGTCGCGGTGGTCTGGGTGAGCCCCCAGTGCCCGTCGCCGCCCCCGGTCGTGCCGGTCAGGCCGAGCCTGCGGTTGGCGGCGTTCAGGCCCGGCGCCTGGCCGATCACGCGCCACAGCGCGTCGGCGGACGCGTTGTCACTGATCCGGATCATCGACGCGGCGGACGCCTTCTCCTGCACCGTGAGCCCGCGGTGCTGGTCCTGGGCCTTGAGCAGCAGGGCCGCCAGGATGTCGACCTTCACGATGCTCGCCGTGTCGTACGTCGTCCCCGCCTGCACGCCGTACCGTGCCGCGCGGCCGTCGGCCGGATCGAGCACCGCCACCGAGAGCGAGGCGGGGGTGGCCGCCACGACCGGCGCGAGCCGCCGGGCCAGCGCCTGGTCAGGAGCCACACCGGGAGCCGCACCGGTCCCGGCGGTCCGCAGGGCCGCCACGGACACCGACGGCGAGTGCGCCACCGCGGCGGACGCGGACGGCAGCGTGAGGCTCGCGGCCGCCCGGGCGCTGCCGGGCGCCGGCTCCGCCATCGGGCCCGACCGCGGGACGGTCCGCGCCCCGTCGGCCCTGGCCGCGTCGGCGAAGCCGCCCGTCGCCGCCCAGCCGGTCATGACGAGCGCGAGCGCGGCCAGGGCGTAGCGCGAAGAGTGGCGCCGGGCGACCGTGGCGACCAGCGGAGCGAACGAATGGCGAGACATGGCGCGAGGATAAAAAGACCATCCGTGAAATTGCTGTGTCCCACGTAACAGCTACGTGACGCAATTCGTGATTCCGCACACACCCACCCATAAAAGGACTCTGAGGAAGTAGCGCCCAATGAGGTCATCGATGAACTTTTCGTGCGGGTCCAGCCGCTCACAGCGACCATGACGGGGTTCCTCTCCCGCGGCGGACGGGAATGACGGGAACGGCCGAGGAAGAAGCCCTTGCGCTGCTGGGGAGACTCGGTCGAGAGCGCGCGTCCGGTCGGCACGGGCCGTCTCGTCCGGGCAGGACCGGATGCGCTCCCCGCCGGAGGTTCGCCGAGCGGCACGCGACGCTGCGCACCCGGCGGGCCGGCGAGGGCGCGCCGCTCACCGGCGGAATACGAAGACGGGGCTGCCGCCGCTGGTACAACCGACGTCGAACCTCAGTCACCCGGCGGCAGGACGGACCCATGGGTTTCAGCGACAGCGGCGCGCACCAGGCCAGGGCAATCGGCCGGTACGGTCTGTGGACCACGGCTCTGCACGCCCCGGATTCGTCCCGCGACACGGAAGTCGCCGAGGCCGCCGCGGAATTGGAGGAACTCGGCTACGGCGCCCTGTGGCTCGGCGGCAGCGGCGTCGAGCACGCGGCGCCGCTGATCGAGGCGACCTCGGCCATCACCGTCGCCACTGGCATCCTCAGCATCTGGCGATACGAGGCGCAGGACACGGCCGCCCGCTGGTCCGCCCTGGAGGCCGCCCACCCCGGCCGGTTCCTGCTCGGCCTCGGAGTCAGCCACGCCGGGCTCGCCGAGCAGTACAAGCGCCCGTACGCGGCGATGAACGACTATCTGAGCGCACTGGACGCGGCCGAAGTCCCGGCCGGCCGCCGGGTGCTGGCCGCCCTCGGCCCGAAGATGCTCGAGCTCGCCCGCGACCGCGCTGCGGGCGCCCACCCGTACCTGGTCACCCCGGAACACACCGCCCAGGCACGTGAGAAGCTCGGCAAGGGCCCGCTGCTCGCGCCGGAGTTCACCGTGGTCCTGGAGGCCGATCCGGACCGCGCACGGGCGACCGCCCGCCGGATGCTGGCGTTCTACCTGCTCCTGCCCAACTACACCAACAACTGGCTGCGCCTGGGGTTCACCGAGGACGACTTCGCAGGCGGGGGCAGCGACCACTTGATCGACACACTCTTCGGCTGGGGTGACGAGCAACGGGTGCGCGAGCGGATCGATGCTTTCCTCGACGCGGGCGCCGACCACGTCGCCGTGCAGACGCTGGCCCCGGACGGCGATCAGGCCGCCCTGCCCCGGGAGCACTGGCGGCGGTTGGCTGCCGCGCTGGAACTTTGAAAGGTGCCGCAGGGGCCCGGCGGGCATTTCCAGGACCAGGCCGCGCCTTTCCCGGGAACGCTGCGGACCGTGAGCTGCGCGTCGATGCTGTGCGGGGTGCCGCAGCGGGCGCTCTTCGGGGTGACCCCACGCGCGCGCGAATGAGGCGCCGCTACGTGTCGAAGCCGTAGCCGCGATCGGCGAACAGCCGCCGGGGCCGGTGCGTGGGCGGCCGCGCAGCCCCGAAGCCATTGCAGCGGCACTCAGGGCGACTGCGTCGAGGTGACAGCCCGCCCTGCCCCGGCATGATCCCCGTACAGGGGATCCGAGATCCCCGACGGCCCCGTCGGGATCTCACCCGCACACCGGACGAAGCCCGTCACATTCACGGCGTCGTACAGTCGAATAACTGAAGGATCATCATCATCCTTTGGTATCACGGCTGTTCACGGATCGATTACACCCTCTTGCACAGCACACTCGACATGCACATGCTAGTCATCGCGAGTTCTACTCGCATAGATCCGCCGATGGCAACACGGCTTCATCCTGAACGCGCACCCCCCTTTCGCCGACACCCCGCCACCACACGGGGCGCCGCACGCTCACAGGAGGAACCTTGAACAGACGTATGACGCGACGCAACGCCCTGGCGCTCACCCTGTGCGCCACGACGGTCGTCGCGCTGGCGGGCGCCGCCGCACCCGCGGCGGGCGCAGCGGCACGGCCGCAGACCCCGGCGGCCGCTTCGTCGTCGACGGTGACCCGCATCGAGGACCGGACGGCAAAGGCAGTGGCCGCGTCGCTGGCGAACGTTCAGTGGCGGGAGGAACTGCGTTCGGCGGTACTGAAGTCGAACGAGGTCGATCTATGCGCGGTGACCGCGGGCGCGGCAAGCGCGGCGGGCAAGGGGCTGGCGGGCGCGGTGGCCGGCGCCGACCGGCGGATCGTGACAGCGAAGGGGCTGGACAGCGGTGTGGGTTCACTGCTGCGGCTGCGGCTGGGCACGGAGGCGATGAAGAAGGAACTGACTGCGCGAACAAGCCCGTTGGTGGCGGTGACGGCGCAGGATGACGACGCGGCGACGGTGACGGCGTACGACAGCCGGGGCCGGGCGCACACCCTGGACGCGACGAAGGCGCCGCAGCAGGCGGTGTATGTGATCGACCTGGACGTGTCCAAGGCGGTGGCGGCGGGCCTGGACCTGCTGAACAAGGAGCTGGCGAAGGACGGCCTGACCACGCCGGCGGCCGACCGGGCAACGGGGGCGAGCGCAGCGGCGGCGACCGGCGGTTTCTGGACGACCAAAGTCGACGCGGTGTACCTCAACGACGACGAGGAGCCGTGGACTTCGGGTGACGCGGAGATCTTCTCGCTGGTCAGCGGCTTCGGGCTGGACGGCAAGGTACGGGTGGACTCGGTCGACATGCCCTACCTGGACACGGACCATCACACGTACTACCCGAACCAGATCCTGGTGAACTGGTCGAACTACAAGTACAACTTGGCCGACGTGGTGATGATGGAGGACGACGGCGACACGAACTACGCCGCGCTCACCAAGGCCATCGCCAGCGCGCTGCTGACGATCACCGACCAGGGCGCGTACGTGCCCCTGGTGAACGCGGTCCTGGACGCCATCCCCACGTCCTGGTACACCAACGACCCCGACTACGTGGACTCCTGGTACACACTCGCGGTCAACTCCGCCGGCACCCTGCACGGAGCTCGCGGCAACGGCTGGATGCAGGTCTCCAAGTACTGGGTCCAGCAGTTCTGACCCCCCCTTTTCAAACCTGCGGCGTCCCCTCGCCGCTTCGGCCCCTCGGGATGCGTACGCCTGGGCCCTGGGCCCTCGGGCCAGGGCCCAGCAGCATTTCCAGGGGACAGGAGAAGCGGCGAGAACCCGGCGGCCGCCGACTCGGAAGGGCGGCACGCCGGGGTCAGAAGGTGCGCCCTTGGTCAGTGGCGGTGCAGGGGCCGGTCAGCGGCGGTAGCCCCAGGAGTGGGTGTCCACGGTGCGGCCGCGGTCGTCGCGCAGGGTGGCCTTGTCGGCGTAGTTGCCCCAGATGTAGTCCCAGCTGCCCTGGTGGACATCCCGGCGGGTGTCGTAGCCGCGCCCGGTGTGGACGCGGACCGTGGCGTAGCCGGGCAGGCGCAGGTCGTCGAAGCGGTAGCGGTTGCCGTCGCGGTCCGAGAGCGTCCATCCGTCCAGGTCGACCGCGCGGCGGCCGGTGTTGGTGACCTCCACCCACTCCCGGTTCAGGGACCGGTTCGACCAGTCGTCGCGGCCGGGGCTGTTGTACTGGATGTCGCCGAGGACAACGTTGGAGTACGCCTGGTGACGGCCGTGCCCGTATCCGTGGCCGTGCCCGTGGCCGCTGTCGGCGGATGCCGGCATCGTCGCCGCCGCGACGACGGAGCCGGCCGCCAGGGCGGTGGCGGCAATGCGGCGGACGGTACGAGAAGCAGACATTGATGTCCCCTCAAGCAAGTAAGGGCGCCCAGGGCCCGGTCAAGGGCCATGCTGCGCGGTGCGGGTCCTGGCTCCTCGGGTGCCCCGACCGCACCGGTCCGCAAGCCGCCCGTCGAGCAGCACGCCCATCGGCAACAGGCGCAATGCCGTGCATTTCAGACACTCGTCGTGTGGCCGAACATCCGCCCTGCGGCCGGAGCGGTTGCCTCCGTCCGAGGTGGTGGCGAGGTTGACGATGCCCCGGTCCACCCCGATGAAGTCCTCCGGTTCGAAACCCCGGGCCCGGGGATGTCGATGGTGGCGACCAGGAACCACATGCGGCCGGTCCGGCAGCGCCACCGCTACGGCGGGCGGACGGGTGGTACGGCCGACGACCCGTCATGAGCCGCCTTCATCGACGCGAGCGCGGTCCGCCCCGGACGGCTTCCAACGGGTGCAGGCGGATGGCATCGGGGACGGTCTGCGCAACGAGGGAGGGATTCTCCAGCGGCACCCCTGGTGGCGCCCGGGAGAAGGACCCGCTCGGCATGGGCGAGACGCTCGGACGGTGCGCGGTTTCGCGCACGGCGGGCACTGCTGGGGCCGGTGCCGGACACCATCAAAGTCCCCCGGGCCGGGGCGGGGGCGCAAGAAGCCGGACAGTCCTCCTCGGCGCGGACATTTCTTGTCCGGGAGTTCTTCGTGCGCCCGGCTTGCCGGGCCTTTCAGGGGATCGGGAATATCCTGAACAGTAATCTCTTGTCCGGTTATGTCTATCGGGGATTCCGTTTTCTGGAACAACCGTACGAGCCTTGGTTTCCACCAGCATGAGACCGGTCTCATGTCTCCCCCGTCCCCTTGCCCTGCAACGGAGAGGTCCATGAACACCATGCGTGTCGCCCAGGTCAGCGCCGCGGGCGGGAAGTTCGAAATCGTCGAGCGGGAACTGCCGCAGCCCGGCCCCGGCCACGTCCGGATCACCGTCGAGGCGGCGGGCATCTGTCACAGCGATGCGGGCTTCGTCTACGCCGGCTTTCCCGGCGTGCAGTTCCCGCTGGTCACCGGCCACGAGGTCGCCGGGCGGATCGACGCCCTCGGCGAAGGGGTGACTGGATGGCAGGTCGGCGACCGTGTCGAGGTCGGCTGGTTCGGTGGCCACTGCGGCCACTGCCTGCCCTGCCGTGAAGGCGACTTCATCGACTGCCAGAACCTTCAGGTGCCCGGCTGGGCCTATCCCGGCGGCTTCGCCGACGCCATGGTGGCCCCCGATACCGCGCTCTCGCGCATTCCTGACGGATTGCCGGCCGCCCTGGCCGCGCCGCTCGGCTGCGCCGGCGTCACCACGTTCAACGCTCTGCGGCACAGCTCCGCCCGGCCTGGTGACCTCGTGGCGGTCCTCGGCGTCGGCGGTCTGGGACACCTCGGAGTCCAGTACGCCAACCAGTTCGGCTTCGACACCGTCGCCATCGCCCGCGGCCGGGACAAGGAGCCACTGGCCCGAGAGCTCGGCGCCCGGCACTACATCGACAGCAGCGCCGCCAACGTCGCCGAAGCCCTCCAAGCGCTGGGGGGCGCCCGCGTCGTGCTCGCCACGGCAGCCAACTCCGACGCGATGTCTGCCACCGTCGACGGCCTGCGTCACCGTGGGCAGCTGATCGTCCTCGGCGTTACCCCCGAGCCGCTGCAGATCAGCCCGCTGCAGCTGATCGGGAAAAGCCGCTCCGTCCACGGCCACCCGTCCGGCACCGCCCAGGACATCCAGGACACCATGACGTTCAGCGCACAGACCGGGGTGAAGCCCATGGTGGAGACGGTGCCGCTGGAGGAAGTCGACGACGCCTTCCAGCGGATGCTCAGCGGCGCAGCCCGTTTCCGCATGGTGCTCACCACCGGCAACTGACCGCCGGCTGCCCCGGGTGCGTGGAGCGGATCGGCGAGCCTTCCCTGCGCGCCCCGGCACCGGCGCCGCAACCGGTATCGGTGACCTGACCGCCAGGGCCCTGGCTGCCGTCGGCCCGTCTGCGCGGCCTGGTCCGCCGCCCGGGCCGTAAGGGTGCTGACCGCAGCCCGGTCAGGGCGCCTGGAACCGCTGAACCCGGTCGGCCGCACACTCTGCCGCATGACGACGACGGCGCAGGAACCCGTGATCGGCGCAGACCGTTCGGGGCCCGGCCGCCTGCGGGTTCAGCCGAGGGCGCGGTCGAGGTTGAATGCGGCGCTGATGAGGGAGAGGTGGGTGAAGGCCTGCGGGAAGTTGCCCAGTTGTTCTCCCGTCGGTCCGATTTCCTCTGCGTACAGGCCGAGATGGTTGGAGTAGGTGAGCATTTTCTCGAAGGCCAGGCGGGCCTCCTCCAGGCGGCCGGCCCGGGTGAGGGCTTCGATGTACCAGAATGAGCAGATCGAAAAAGTGCCCTCCGTGCCCGGCAGGCCGTCCGGGCTGGCTCCCGTGTCGTAGCGGTAGACGAGCGAGTCGGCGACCAGCTTCGTGCCAAGGGCGTCCAGTGTCGCGAGCCATTTCGGGTCGACCGGGGAGACGAACTTGACCAGGGGCATCATCAGCACGGAGGCGTCCAGGACGTCGCCGTCCAGTTGCTGGACGAAGGCACCGGCCTCGGCCGACCAGCCGCGTCCCATGATCTGCCGGTAGATCGCGTCACGGCTCCGCCCCCATCGGACCAGATCGGCCGGCAGGCCGCGCCGGGTCGCCATGCGCATGGCCCGCTCGATCGCCACCCAGCACATCAGGCGCGAGTACAAGAAGTCCCGTCGTCCCCCGCGGATCTCCCACACGCCTTCATCGGGCTGGTCCCAGTGGTCGCAGACCCAGTCCACCACGGCGCCGACCTCGTCCCAGCGGTGGCTGCTGATGGGCTGCCCCCACTTGTCGTACAGGTAGATGGAGTCGATGAGCGCTCCGTAGATGTCCAGCTGGAGCTGGGTCGCGGCGGCGTTTCCCACCCGCACCGGGGACGACCCCAAGTACCCCTCGAAATGTGATAGTTCGTGTTCGGGCAGCTCGCGGCGTCCGTCGATGCCGTACATGATCTGCAGCGGTCCGGTGGCCTCGTCCTCGCACATGATGCAGGAGGACAGAAAGCCCATGAACGCTTCGGCCTCCGAGGTGAAGCCCAGCCTGAGCATGGCGTAGATGCAGAAGGCGGCGTCCCTGACCCACGTGTACCGGTAGTCCCAGTTACGCCCGCATCCGATCTCCTCGGGCAGGCTCGTCGTCGGCGCAGCCACGATCGCGCCGGTCGGCGCGTAGACGAGCAGCTTCAGGGTCAGCGCGGAGCGGTGCACCATCTCCCGCCACCGTCCGTGGTAGCGCGAGGCGCCCAGCCAGTGCCGCCAGAAGCGGACCGTGGCCTGGAACTCGTCCTCCGCCTCGCGCCGGGCGCACCCCCGCGGAGCGACCTCGGCCCCGATCCGGTCGAGGGCGAAAACCGCGGACTCGCCTTCCAGCAGCTTGAAATGTGACCAGGCATCCGTGCCGTCGCATTCGAGCGGCACGGTGGCCGTCAGCGCCAGGGACAGGTTCCTGGATTCGAAGTGTGCCCTGTCGCCCTGCAGGCGTGCGCTGTGCGGCTCGGTCCCGTATCCGAAGCGGGGAGCCACCCGCGCGGTGAACGGAAGCGAGCCCCGGACGCAGAGCAGGCGTCTGATCAGCCGGTGCCGGTGGGCCTCGCCCGATTCGTCGCCGATGGGCATGAAGTCCTGGATCTCGCCCACCCCGTCCGGGGCGAAGAACCGTGTGATCAGCACATTGGTGTCGGGAAAGTAGAACTGGCGGGTCCGCGCGGGCACGTCGGCGGCCAGCTGAAACGATCCGCCCCGGTCCGCGTCCAGGATGGAGCCGAACACGCTGGGTGCGTCGAATCGCGGGCAGCAGTACCAGTCGATCGTGCCGTCGGTGCCCACGAGCGCGACGGTACGGAGGTCGCCGATCAGGCCGTGGTCGGCGATCGGCAGGTAGCGCGGGGAGCTTGCCCCTTGCCCGTCTCCACTGCATCCGGCACTCTCGAACGCCATGCCAGGCCTCCCTGCCACCGCGACGCCATCGCCACGAAGCCGAAAACAACCCTGAGAACAGTTTAAATCGCCACGCGTTTGTCCCTGGTTCTGCCGCTTTTGCCGCCATCGCCGTGTGCCGCGCCGTGACTGCGACGGCGGTTCGCCGGCCTCGCAGAGCC
Organism: Streptomyces sp. NPDC057565; assembly: GCF_042801455.1. Taxonomy (NCBI): domain Bacteria; kingdom Bacillati; phylum Actinomycetota; class Actinomycetes; order Kitasatosporales; family Streptomycetaceae; genus Streptomyces; species Streptomyces sp. NPDC057565. The sequence goes on from NZ_JBHVFU010000023.1 coordinate 44,935, forward strand.
GGCACAATCACCGGCCGTGCGTTCATGCGGCGGGCGGCGTGGGCCGGCGCAGGTGGGCCAGATCGTCGGGTGGCGGGGTGTCGGGCCGGTGGAAGAGGGGGGTCTGGTCGACGGCGGCCGCCGGGGCGTCGGCCAGCTGGAAGCGCTCGCGCAGCCGGTGGTAGAACTCCAGCGGTGCCAGACGGGCCAGGCGCAGCCGGTACGGTGCGCGGTAGGTCGCCACCCAGTCCCCCGGCTCCAGTACTCCGCGCGTCTGCCCGTCGATGCTCACGGCCACCCGGCCGGAATGCGGCAGCACGCGGACCACCACCGCCTCGTCGGCCGCGGCTATCACGGTGCGGCCGAAGGCCATGTGCGGAGCGACCGGGGTGAAAACGATGGCGTCGGCGGCAGGGTCCAGAACCGGCCCTCCCGCGGCAAAGTTGTAGGCGGTCGAGCCGGTGGGGGTTGCCACGATCACCGCGTCGGCCGAGTAGGAGGCGAGCAGCTGTCCGGCCAGGTACACGGCCACGCTCGCCTGCCGGTCCCGGGCGAGTTTTTCCAGGACCACGTCATTGACGGCGGTGACGTCCAGGGCGACACCCCAGCCGACCGGCTGCGTCCCGACGGGGCGCACAGCCGGGGCGGGCAGCGCGGGACCGCGCCCGTAGCACAGCACCGTGTCCAGGCCGACGGGCGTCCGAAGCGGGCGCGACGCGCGCAGCGTGAGCACCATCCGCTCCTCGATCACTGCCTGATCACGGTGGAGAACGTCCAGAGCCTCCTCCACCTGGTCGGTGGTGATCTCGGTCAGGAAACCGAGCCGGCCCACGTTCACGCCCAGCACCGCCGCCCCGTCCTTGGCGGCGATCCGCGCCCCGCGCAAGAACGTGCCGTCACCGCCGAACGTGATGATCATCCCGGGATGGCCCGCTGCCTCGGCCTCCTCCTGGCCTCCGTGCCGCAGCTCCCCGTCCCGCCACACGTCGATGTCGGTGCAGGCGACGCCGCGCGCGGCACACCACATGCGGGCGGCCCGCGCCGCCGCGACGGCGGCGGGCCGGCCTTGGTGGACAACCAGACCCAGCCGATTCAGAGGCATCACTTCTCACCGTAGACCGCCCCCACCCGCCACGCAGATCGCAACAGATCCCCCCGGCGTACCGGCAGGAGCGGCGTGCCACCGCCCGGTGCGGGTGGTGGCACGCCGGGGTCGCAAGGGTGCGCCCTGGTCAGGGGCGGGCCGGCTCAGCGGGCGCAGGAGTCCTCGCCCGCCGAGCCGGGCCGCGAGGGCGGGGCGGGCTCGTTGCGCACGGTGGTGCCCGCCGGGTCGCTTGCTGCCGGCCCCGGCCCGGCCGGGCCGGCTTCGAGGGCTGCCGGCCGGTTTCGTGCCGGCCGTTTCGGCAAGGTCAGGCCTGCTGCCACGAGGCTCGTGTGCGGCCTCGCCGGCCCCGTAGGAAGATCGGAATCGGGTGTACGCACGGCGGACCGCCGCCGGTCGTGGCCGTCCCGCCGGTGCGATCCCGGTGTTCCCCGCGCCGCCCGTCGCCGTCCGGACAGCGCCCGAGGGCAAGGTGAACGAGCCCGCCGGGCTCGTCCCGCCACCAGGACTTCGCCCTGGGGCAGCGCTCGGGCCTTCACAGCTCGATGCTCTCCCCTGCTTCGAACACCCAGGTGCCGGCGCCGGGTCGTCCGGCCTGGCCCGCAGGAAACATCCCGACCAGGCCCATTCCGGTCTCCGATACGTAGGCGTCGTGCAGGGGGTGGGCACGGTGGGGGACGTTTTCTCCTCGCCGTCGGGCGTCGCCGCTGTGACACCACGGTGGCAAAACCGCTTTGTGGTCGCTCGCTGTGCGGTTTCTCGCCGTCCCCGTCAGCGAGGGCAGTGGGGACCGGCGGTACTGCGGCCTGTGTGTCAGGCAGCCGGGCGCCAGTACGGGTCGCGTCCGACGAAGGCCAGCAGCGTGTGTGCCCGGTCGCCGCCCCGCACCTGCTGCAGAGCCGGGGCGAAGACGCCGAAGGAGTCGCGGAGCCGGTCGACGAGCTGATCCGCCGCGGCCCACAGACCCTCGGCCAACTCCTGCTCCAGGGGAAGGTCCTGGCCGGTCGCGACCGCGATGTCCCAGGCATGTATACCGGCGTCCAACGCTGCTGCCACAGCCCCGATCCGGACGGGCAGCGGGCCCAGCGGCGTCGGCACGCAGGCGGCGTCCGCCGGCAGCCGGGCGAACGCGTCGGACACCGCCGCCAGAGCACCGTCCAGGTCCTGGACGTGATGCCCGCCGAGGACGTCGGCGGGCTGGAAGGGGTCGGACTGCGGGCCGCCCTCTTTGGTGATGGCCGCCGCGTACGCCTGCTGGTCCAGCCTTGCGTGGTTCAGCACCTGACGCACCGTCCACTGGTCGCACGGGGTTGCCGCGTCCCACCGCCCGGCCGGAACGCCCGCAACCGCCGCACGCAGGTACGTGTGAGCCTGCTCCAGCACCTTGAGACCGTCGATCGAGTCCATCTGTGCGCCCCTCCCCCGGATGCCGCCGGGACCTCTCCCGGCCTGCTGAGAGCAAACCTACATACCGTTGAGGACAGATACAGTCCTCAACGGTCGCCCCTACGGCGGCCCCGGGCCCACGTGTCCGGCGGGTGCGACAGCCACGCCCGGCTGCGGGATCGTCTCCCAACGGTGGTCGGCCCTCCTGCGACCCGGCGGTCGCACACGGCAGGCACAGGCGGCGGATCTCGTGTCCCTCCCCGGAAAGCAGCACTTCGGGGAGCACCCGGACGGGTCGCTGCAGATCGCTCGCAGTTCAGCCATGACCTCACGTCGACGACCATGCCCGTGAGGCCCGACGGGACACACTCCTTGCGTGCCAGGTACCGCGTCATGCGATCAGCAAACGGGGCATCAGCAGGCTCCCCTGCGCGATGACGACCGGCCTCGAGAGCCCCACCCTGAGGGCAATCCGCTGCGCCCGGGCATGCTCAGGGTGGAACACGGCATGGACGATTCGCGGGACGCGGCCGGGCAGCGGCCCGTGCGACGGGAACGGAACTTCTCCGGTCCGGCTCAACGCGCCTGTTGTCCGTCCGGTGCCGTGGCCAAGGCCGGCAGACCGCAAAGCCCTGCGAACAGGGCCAGGTACATGACGGTGCTCGCGTCGCTGACGTAATCCTCGACGACGTGTCCGCCGAGGAAGGGCCACGTCACTGCGCCGACGCTCACGAACAGGTGGGTGCGCCGCTCCCCGAGGGCCCGCATCCCGGCCCACAGCAGCACCGGCATCGACACCACGCCCGTGAGCCCCGCCAACAGCAGCTCGAAGGACCCGGCGAACATCGTGTCCGGATCGGCCGCGCTCACATCCTGGGCCCGTTGCCGCAGGAACGCCCAGATCCCGTAGCAGGCGACGGCCGCCACCGCGGACACGAGCGTGCCCCTCACCCAGCGGGCGGTCCTCTTCTTCGTCACGCCCTCACCTTTGCGCGGCACGGCGGCGGGGGGCTTGAGTACGCGTACTCAAGCCCCCCGCCGCCGTGCCGCGCAAAGGTGAGGGCGTGA
>NZ_JBHVFU010000023.1:48479-122044 GCF_042801455.1 Streptomyces sp. NPDC057565
TGGGCCCCCCCCCCCCCGGGGGGGTTCATCTATACCTACCCGCCCACCCCTTGGGGGGGCGGGGGGGGGGGGGGGTTGTTACGGGTCAACAACCCCCCCCGCCTCCTGCCCCGGAAGGCGGATCCGCCAACTGGCCGACAGTCGTTCGACGTCGCAGGGTGCCGACTACGGCGGCATGCGGGGCGCTCGGTGAACGCCGGGCATGGCGCAGCCGGTGCGGGAGGTTTGGGGGGTGTGCCGAGGGATGCCCCCGCATGCCGGAAACCCCGGCCCTATTCCGACGGGCCGGAGTTTCCGTATGCTGCGGAGGATATTTACCACCGGTCGTAGTGGTTGCTCACCACTCCTTGTCGTAGTGGTCCCGGACCACCCGGAAGCTGCCCACGACACCGTTTTTGACGAACACGCCGCCACGGACGTGGTGACGGGTGAAGACACCGTTGCTGGTGCTCCAGGGACCGACCGTCGCAACCGGGGAACCGTTGTCGCAGGTCGCCCCGCGGAAGAACTCAACAGTCCGGCGGCTGTCGTTACGGACGTTGAAGCTCCGGGCACCCAGACCGCTCACCACCGTGATGCAGCCATCCTCACCACGAGCCGAGTAAGAGCGCTCGTTGATGAAGATCCGGCCCTCCTCCTTGTAGCGGAAACCACCACGCTCGTTGCCGCCACGGTTGCCGCCACCGCCGCCACCGCCGTAGCCGCCCTCGTTCCCCTTGCCCCCGTTGCCGGCGTTGCCACCGCCTTCACCACCGAGCGGAGCCGCGTCGGGGGCGGCCTGCTGAGCAGCCGGGGCGGCTTGCTGGACGGACGGGGCAGCAGCCGGGGCGGATCCGGCGGCCGAGGCGTAGGTGATGCCGGTAGTGGCGATGACCGCAGCGCCCACTGCGGCAGCGGTCACGGCGACAGTACGCGTCTTCATGTCACTTCTCCCTTGTCTCTGAGGGTCGGCCGGGCAACCGGCCTGTGACGAACGTACTTATGGCGCCTTTAGCTGGCATCTCGGACGTATCACCAGGGGGCCGACCGGGTGTACGCACGCCCCGCACCGCCCGCCGATCGCCACATGACACGCCGTCAATACGTGTGAAAGTAAGCTTATTTGGTACACGATTAGGCCTTCTGGGCGACTTGATGACGCCCGATCACCCTGTCGGCAGCATGTCGCCCGGCCCCGCACACCGAAAAACCTCGCCCGCCGCCCTGAACAGCCGTCACCGGCACCCCACCCCACCACCCCGGCCGCCACAGCGCGTGCGCCCGGATGCGGGCCGGCCCTTGCCGGCGCGGTGGACGACCGTGGCGACGCCGGGCGGGGTGACGGCGGCGGCCGTCGTCGCGGTCATCCGGTTCGGTCCGGCGCCTCGGAGCCATGGGCGCCGCGGTTGAACGTTTGCACGCGTGGAATTCCCGCGCGGCACCGACTCCCCTCTGCCCGGATGGTGCCTGTCCTGTCTCATCGGAGTCTTTTGCTCCTGAAGCGATGGCCCGGCCTTGCCGAGGACAACGACACTTGGTCCCGGTCGGCCGGGACACAGGCCGAAGAGGCCTTTGGCCCGCGGATCCGCCTGCCGGTGCACTGGAGCATGGCCGTGGAAGCACCGGCCCATGCGGCTCGGGTCGCCACGCCGACGGGCGCCCCCTCCTGGCCGCAGGCGCGGGAGCTTCGACCGCAACGCCGCGGCACCGGCCGGTCTTCGGTGAGACCGGTCAAGGACCGGCGCGACAAGGCACCCGGCCCCGGCCGGAGGTGACACCGGCACTCATCCAAAGACCCCGGGGGGCGCAGTGACGCAGGCAGTGACGCAGGCAGTCGCACCTGCGGTTCGAGCCGTGACAGGTCACCGCCCCTTGACCGCACGCCAAAGACGGGTCCCGGTCCGGAACCGATGGGCGAACCCGTCGAACGACGGCGCGCAGCAGAAGTTCGCGGCCCTCTCCTGTGCATCGTCGGGGCCGTTCTCCGTCTCCTGCCCGTCACGCCGGCGCGGAGCACGTAACAACCAGTCTGCTGTACTGATCATCGGCGCGTCGCGACGGAGTCTGGTGCCCGACCAGCTGCGCGCGGTTCAAGCTCCTCCTTGACTTCGGATTCGGAGTTCCCAGAACGATCGAACCAAGGAGCACTTACATGCGTCCTGTCCACAGGACACGGGCCCGGATGAGATCTCAGCCCCGACAAGGCCGGTAGGTGGCCGACGGCACGATCGCCGCACTCACGCTGGTCCTGACTACCGGGGTGAGCAGCACGGCTGCGGCGGCCCGGGCCCCTGGTGCACCCTCGATCGCCTCTGGCCCGGGGGACGGTGGAGGCGACAACTGCAAGCACAGGCCACATGACGACAAAGGCAAGGACCGCTGCCGGAGGGGTCCGACCGGCCCTAAGGGCCCCCAGGCCCTCAGGGTGAGCCGGGTCCGGCCGGACAAGAGGGACCGCAGGGCGAGCCGGGCACACCTGGTGCACAAGGCAGGCAGGGTGAGCGGGGCCCTAGCGGTACCGCCGACCTCACCCAATGGCAGGGACCCCTCGTAAATGCGCCTGCGGGCGGGATTCATGTGGAGAGTACAGCCGTCTGCCCTGCGGGCCAGACGGCTGTCTCCGGCGGGTGGGGCTCGGGCTACGGAGTTGTGCCGGGTGCCTCTCTCCAGACCACCACCCATACCTTCGGCGACAGCTGGACCGTCGCCTTCGACAATCCCACCGACGACGTCCTTGGCGGAGCGGCGTTCACGTACTGCGCTGCCTGATGGCGTGGCGATACGCAGCACAGTTTCCGGTGTGCGTGCGGGCTGCAGCGAGGGCCGGTCCACCCCATTCCTCGCTGCTCCCCTTTCTCCTTGCGTGCGGTACCCCGCCGGCCGGCGGTCCCTGGCCGATCTCGCCTTCACGTGGCCGGCTCCGTCGGGTCCAGCTCGAACGGTGTGCGTGCACAACCGTTCCCTGGCCCGCTGATGCTCACGGCCGGACCGGCGAACTCCTGCGGGAGGGGCTGCGCGGCGTCGTGCGTGGCGGGGCCGGTTCTTTCGAACAGGGATCGCCAGCGGCTCGTGCCCTTCTTCCGTCCGGGCGCCCGCCCCGGGCCAGGACCTCACGTACCTGTGGCGACCAGCTGCTCATCCTGGGCCCCGGTTCCTCATCGAGGGGTGGAATCCGATCACCTCGGCGCGGTCTGGCGCCGGCGGGCAGTGCGTGACCGCTCCACAGAGCCAGAACCGAAACTCGTGAACAATCCGATGCCGCGTCAGCGGTGAGTGACTCCCGGACCGCTGTCGAGGTGCTGCTCGATCTCGTGGCCGAAGCCAGGTGCACCGGACCGGCAGCTCCTCAGCCCCGGGGCCTGCGGTGGCCCTGCCGGGGCGGGGCGGCCATCGCCTGGCGGGTGCGGGGGCCGTGCCCACCCAAGACGGGAGGCGGGCCGATGCCGGCGGTGGCCCGGGTGGCCACTGACGGTGCTCGTTGGGTCCACCCGCCGCCCGGGCCGGCTTTCGGTGGTGCAGGTCCAGGCGGCGGCGCGAACAGCTGACGCAACCGCACGGGCCACCGCAGTCCCCCGGGCCCTGCGGCACACCGATATCCGCCCGCCCCTCCCACCCGGGCTTCACAGGCCTCCCCCGGCCAAGCCCGTTCGCACGGCCACGCGACACCGGATCAGCCCTGTTGCACGGGGGTGGCACGCGCCGCGCGCCGCCCCCCTTCATGCGTCGCCACCCGGTCGGTCACACGCCGGCCGCCCGGTCGGGATTCCCCTCGGATTCGCGCCGGCAATCACCACACCCCCATCAATACAGTGCGCTTATTCGGCATTACCGTGAGCGAATAGGGCGTCCTTTATATGACGCAGACCACGTGACCCGCGCCACTCTTGTGCCGATTTGAGGCATTTGCCGTGTGGGGTGGGCCACGTGACGGCCGTCACTCCGTAGCCGGATAGTAGACCCACGGGGACCCTGCCCGCAGCCTCGACGGCACTTCTCCCGGTCATTTCCGGCACCCAGTACGAATCCTTTTAGTAAAAGGGGGGCATTGACCCGGGATTTCTCCTCGATTAACAATTCTTGGCATCACCCCCCGACGGAAGAGGAATTACCGAATGCAGTTCACCGCGATGTCCACGAAGTTCGCCCGCATGACCAAGACCAAGAAGCTCTCGATGGGCATGCTCGCCGCCGGCGCCGCAGTCGTGGCCGGCACCGTCGCAGGCGCCCCGGCCGCCTCGGCCGCCACCCCCACCCAGTCCGGCGGCGGCAACGTCGACGCCTGGATCAACGAGTCGCTCAAGGTCATGCGCGCGAAGGGCATCCCGGGAACCTACGACGGCATCAAGCGCAACCTGATGCGCGAGTCCTCCGGCAACCCCAACGCCATCAACAACTGGGACTCCAACGCCACCAAGGGCATCCCGTCCAAGGGCCTGCTCCAGGTCATCGACCCCACGTTCAACACGTACCACGTCAACGGCACCTCCAAGAACATCTACGACCCGGTCGCCAACATCACCGCCGCAGCCAACTACGCCGCCCACCGCTACGGCTCGATCGACAACGTCAACTCGGCCTACTGACCATCGGCCCACCGACACGACGTGCCGACCGCACAGCCGAACCCGGTCAGGACCTGCCCGGGCCCGGCCACACGAACCCGCCCCCGGTTGCCCAGTCAGACCTGGGGGTCGGCCCTCGAAACAGGCCGGCCGGGCGGACCACTGCAGGCGCAGTGTTCGTGACCGGCCTGCCGGTGGCAGCGTTCCCGCATCCACCGGCGGCGCATCCTGCACTGTGCGGCGCGCAGACGCATCGTGGCCGCGGTCGAGACGGCCCGGCCCCGCGCCGCTTCCGGGAAGAGCTGTGCCGCAGTACCAACGCCCCCGCCGGACGCTGCCCGGTGCTGTTGCGGTGGAGGCAGCAGACGGTGGTGTCAAAGCACCCCACGAGCAGCCCGGGCGGCAGGCTGCGCGGTGTGTCCGAGCCGGACGCCGAGACGTGCTGGTGTACTGCGCAGATGCCGCCCCGGCACTTTCGCAGCCCTTCTTGACCACCGCCGCATCCACTGCGCGGCCTTCGCCGTGACCGCACTCGCACTGCCGCCCCGCAGGAAGGCGCTCAGCGCGCGCGCCTGACACACCACCAGACCAGTCGGCCCCGCAACCGCGGCGGCCGGCTTCGCTGTTCCTCAACCGCCCCGCCCGGCCACCGCGTCCACGCGGTCACGGTGTGCACGGCGGTCATGCGCCGTGCACCGGCGTCATTCGAGGGCGTTTTACGCCGCTTCCCCAGGGACAAGGACGGCTGGCGCTGGGATGCCACCGCGCACGATCCGGCCACCCGCGTGCGCATCCAGGAGGTCGGGCACGTCAAGGTGCACCAGCACCGGCCGGTGGCCGGCAGGGTCAAGACGGTCCCGGTCGAGCGCGAGGACCGTAAGCGGTTCGTCGTACTGACCGCCGAACAGGCCGCACCCGATCCGCTGCCCACGACCGGCAGTGTGGCCGGCATCGACCTGGGCACAGCCGCAAAGAACCGGCCCACCCAGGACACGTTCCACTGCACCGTGTGCGGCCACACCGCGCACGCCGACACAGTGGGCACCCCGAACGCTCTACGGGCCGGCCCGGCCCGTCGCAAAGCCCAACCGGCATAGCAGCCCCCCCTTTCAGGGGTGGAGGAGTCACGCGGTGGCTGATCTCAGCGAGTGTCTGCGGTCGCTGCCCGCGGCTTGGGCGAGCACCCGGCAGCTGACCGCGGCTGCCCCCGTTCAGCTCACGCCCAGGCCCCGTCAGCGCCGCCGGGATCTGTCGTCGCACGTCCCCTCCATCGGTGTGCTGCAAGGGTGGTGACGGCCGTTCGGCAAAGTTCGGCGGTCTTGTCGCAGCAAGGGGCGGGCGTGAGCCACTGCTGCGAGCGGCCCACGGCCAAAGGCGTCGGGCAGCGGTCGGTGCGGTCATCGCCACCAGGCCGGGCAGGAGCTGATGTCATGACGGACGTCCTGCCGTACGAAGGAAAGGCACATGGCTGTGCGATCCATCGGAGCCCGCGCGACCCGCCGAACAGTCCTGGCCGCCCTGGCCGCCGGGGCCGGTGCCGGGGCAGCTCCCGCCGCCGTATCCCCGCCGCCCCTCGCGCCCACCGCCCTCGCCGCGCCCGGCGCGGCGGCCCACGTCACCGGGCAGTTGCGCACCCTGGAGCGAGAGCACTCCGCCCGGCTCGGCGCGTACGCCCATGACACCGCCACAAACCGCACGGTGGTGTACCGGGCGGACGAGCACTTCCCGATGTGCTCCCTGTTCAAGACCATCGGCGCGGCCGCGGTCCTTCGCGATCTGGACCGCGGCGGCGAGTTCCTGGCCCGCCGTATCCACTACACCGCGCAGTACGTGAAGGCCTGCGGCCACTCGCCGATCACCGGCACGTCCGAGAACCTCTCCCGCGGGATGACGGTCGCCGACCTGTGCAGGTACTCCATCACACACAGCGACAACACCGCGGCCAACCTCCTGCTCCGAGAACTGGGCGGCCCCACCGCCGTCACCCGCCTGTGCCGCTTTGTCGGCGACCCGGTCACCCGCCTCGACCGGTGGGAGCCCGAGCTGAACTCGGCGGAGCCATGGCGCAAGACGGACACCACGACACCTCGCGCGATCGGGCGGACCTACGCCCGCCTCGTCCTGGGCGACGCGCTCGTCCCCCGCGACCGCCGGCTGCTGACCGGCTGGCTGCTCGCCAACACCACCAGCGGTGAACGCTTCCGCGCCGGGGTTCCCGCCGGCTGGACCGTCGCCGACAAGACCGGCGGCGGCAGCTACGGCGGCAACAACGACGCCGGCGTCGCCTGGCCCCCCGGCCGGCCGCCGGTCGTCCTGGCCGTCATGACCACCAAGCCCGGCCGGGACGCCCCCGCCGACAACCTGCTGGTCGCCAAGACGGCCGGCGTTCTGGCCGCGGCCCTGAGCTGACCACCGGCAGCGGCATTCGGGGGCAGGCCAGCACGATGTGCCCGAGCGATACGGTTCCCGGGCCGGTCCGCGCCCATCGCCGGGCGGCCCGCCGTATCCGGACCGCGGTCGTCCCGGCCGTATCCGGACCGCGGCCGCGGTCCCGGACCGTGGGCCAGGGCCGGGGGCGGGGGCGGGGGCGGGGGGCCCTGAACGGTGGCAGGGGTGGCAGGAATCGAACCTGCGGCATCCGGTTTTGGAGACCGGCGCTCTGGCCATCTGAGCTACACCCCTTCGGTGTGCGTCAGCCTGTCATACCCGGCGAGCGAGGCTCCACACAATTTTTCGCGGTCGGTCACCGGGCGCGAACAGAAGGACGGCTTCGGCCGCACCGACCGCGTCGAGTGCGGGTGCGCTCCGCGAAGGCCTCCACGTCAACCTGACGCATCGCCCGGTACCCGGCTCGCACGCCGGAGCAATCGCACAAGGCCGTAACCCTTTTCGCCCGCGCCGTGCACGCGCAGCACCTCACACACGTACGCGGCCCGGCGCGGCACTCGGCCCGGCACGCACCAACCAGGAAGTGGCCCCGGCATCCCGGCTCCTGAGCGCCCGCAACTCCTCAGCACCCGCAAGGTCCGCGGAGGCAGGACGAAGCCGCGGCAAGGCAGCCCCCCTTCCTTTTTCTTTTCACCCGGCACCGGGCACCGGGCACCGGTGAGCGCAGAAGGTGCGGGCCGGTCCGGCGACAATCACCGGGGGGCGGGCCCTGAGAGCACCGCCGGCACGTGCGGTGACGGCCCGGCTGCCGGACCTCATCGGCGCTGCCGGCCAGTCGTGCTCGTACCCGCACGGCTGCGTCGGCAGCATCGCAGCCCTGCGCGGCAGCCACCGCGCACACAGGCGCTCCGCACAACGGCGGCCCGCCCGGTCGACGTGCGAAGGGCTCCCGGGCGGGCTTCCGCTTCCATGCTGCCCCCGAGCCCCGCCGCTCGGGTGCGGCCGCGCGGCAAGCGGGGCCGAATGAGGTCGGAGCTGCCGCACAGTCGGGTGACACCGAAGGCCGTCAAGCCTCCAGTCCGGCGGTCTCGACGGTGGGCTGCAGGCACGGCCCGAAGGAGGTGGCCGCCCACTCCCCCCGCGTACCGGCAGCAGGCCCCCCGGGGGCGCGGGGCCGCGGGAAGCCGCCGGGCGAGATCCGGGCCGGTTCCAGGCGGGGCCCGGGTCCGGCAGTGACCGCGCCGGGCGACGTCGCCGCGCGGTGTTCACAAACGCCTGCCCGGCCCGGGCAGGGCCCCGGCCAGCAGGGCCCCGGCCGGCGGGAGGCGTCCGTCCCGGCCGGGGTCGTGTTCCGGGCTGCGACGGGCCCGACTGCCCTGGCCGGGCCGACACCGCCGCACGGCCGGGGGCGTTGGGCAGGGGCCGCAGGAAGACCAAGAGGACCCGGGGGCCGGAGGCGGACGCGGAGGCAACCGCCGACGAAGCGGCTGCAGGCGCAGACGATCCGAAGCCGCCGCCCGGGGTCCGTTTTGCTCTTGTTCCTGCCCCCGGCTCGTGCTGGTGGCCTGCGTTTACAGGTCCACGAAGGCACCCGGCCGCCGCGGCATGACCTGCAGGGCCTCACGGGCCGGCAGCAGGGATGCCGCAGGCTCTGCCGTGTGCTGATGACTCTTGCGCATCGGCCCGCCCCCGGGCGAAGCCAACGCCTGTGCCCGCCCCCGGGCGAAGCCAACGCCTGTGCCCGCCCCCGATGCCTATGGTGAGTTGTGATCAACCAGGACACGGACCGTCAGCAGAGCACTGTGCGCCCCGGCTACCTGGCCGCGGCCGGTGTGTTCGCGGTCGGGATGATGGGCACGACCCTGCCGACACCGCTGTACGGGCTCTACCGTGAACAGATCGGTTTTTCCGAACTGATCGTCACCGTGGTTTTCGCCGTCTACGCCATCGGGGTGATCGCCGCCCTGCTCCTGGCCGGCGGCTTCTCCGATGTTCTCGGCCGCCGCCCGGTCCTGCTGTGCGCGCTGGGACTGGCCGCGCTGAGCGCGGTGTGCTTCCTGCTGGCGGACGGGCTGCCGCTGCTGTTCACGGGCCGTGTCCTGTCGGGGCTGTCGGCCGGACTGCTCAGCGGTACGGGCACCGCCGCCGTGCTGGAACTGGCACCCGCCGGGCGCAGTGCCCGCGCAGGATTCGCGGCGACCGCGGCCAACATGGGCGGCCTGGGACTCGGCCCCCTGGTCGCGGGGGCCCTGGCCCAGTACGCGCCGTGGCCGCTGCGGCTGCCGTTCCTGACCCACCTGGCGCTCCTGACGGCCGCAGTGGCCGTCACCTCGCTGCTGCCCGAGACCGTGCACCACAGCGGCGCCAGGCCCCCACTGCGGCCGCAGGGCATGGTCGTCCCCGCCGAAGTACGCGGTGTGTTCGCGCCCTCCGCACTCGCCGCCTTCGCCGGATTCTCGCTGCTCGGCCTGTTCACCGCGGTCGCACCGGCCTTCCTCACCCAGACCCTGGGCGTGCACGACCTGGCCGTGTCCGGCGCCGTCGTCTTCTGCGTCTTCTGCGCCTCGGCCTGCGGGCAGTTACTGATCGGCCCCGTCGGCACACGCAACGCCCTGCCCATCGGCTGCCTGATGCTGGTGGCCGGGCTCCTCGTGGTGGGATCGTCGCTGCTGCTGGCGTCGTTGCCGGTCCTCCTCGTGGGCGCCGTGACCGGCGGCACCGGCCAGGGCCTGGCCTTCCGGGCGGGCCTGAGCGTGGTGAGCACAGCGGCTCCCAGCACCCACAGGGGCGCCACCATCTCGGCATTCTTCGTCGTCGCGTACACGGGAATCTCGGTGCCCGTCATCGGGATCGGCGCACTGGCGGCGGCACTGGGACTGCGCAACGCAGGCCTGGTGTTCACCAGCTGCGTGATACTGCTGGCCGCCACGGCAGGCGGCTACCTGTGGCGGCATCCACCCCCACACACCTGAGCACCCACCCCCACCCAGCACCCCCGGCCCCGCCCAGCACCCACGCCCAGCACCCCCGGCCCCACCCAGCACACCCGGCCCCACCCAGCACACCCGGCCCCGCCCGGCACACCCGGCCCCGCCCAGCACCCACGCCCAGCACCCCCGGCCCCACCCAGCACACCCGGCCCCGCCCGGCACACCCGGCCCCGCCCGGCACACCCCCGCCGGGCACCCCCGGCCCCTGCCGGGCGGCGGCAGGCAACACCAGGACGCGAGTGCGCCGCCCCCGCCCGCACCCGTGCGACGGTCCGGGGCGGATGTGATCCTGGAACCAGGACGAGCGGGCAGGGGTGCCGGCCATGGGCCCTGAGGAGGACACCAACAGCGCCACAGCCCGGGCACACCGGCGCCCCGGCCCCACGCTGCGCCGGGCCGCCACCGCACTGCGGCACGGCACCGGCACCACGGCCTGCGCGGGCCGACGGGCCGCCCGGGTCACACTCGCAGCCGTCGCCGCCTTCTACATCGGCCTGTACGGCCTGCACGACCCCGTCACCGCCACGTACGCGCTGTTCGCAGCAGTGGCGATGGCCGGCCTGTCCCGCATCCCCGGCACCGGACACCAGCGCGCCGCCGTCGTGATCCAGGTGCTCCCCGCCGGCTGGATCCTCGTGACGGCCGGAACCCTGCTCGCGGTACACACCTGGGCCGCGGTGGCGGGAATGCTGGTGATCGGGTTCCTGCTCTCGTTCGCGGCGGTGGCCGGCCCACGGCTGGCCGGGGCCGCACCCGGCCTGCAACTGCTGTACATCCTGCCGTGCTTCCCCCCGTACGCACCCCAGACACTGGGAGAACGGCTGGGCGGCATGACACTGGGCATCGTGCTGCTCGTACTCGCCGAGAGTCTGCTGCTGCCCGACCCGCCCACCACCTCCTACCGGACCCTGTCGGCCGACGCGGCCCAGACCGCCGCACGCAGCGCGACCGAGCTGACCCACCCCCCATGGACGATATCGGCCAAGACCCGCACAGCAGCACGGTCCGCAGGAGATGCCCTGCACCCCTTCCACGTACCGGAATCAGAGCGTCCGGCCGGACCGGGGCCACAGGAGCGGGCGCTCGCCCACACCGGCATGGCCGCCCGAGTCCTCCTGGCCCGCCTGCAGGAGATGCCCCGCCCGGGCCCCGGGCAACCGCACCCCCAGTCCCTGGCACTGCTGCGCGAAATCGCCACGTCGGCCCGGCACACCGCCGCCGCGCTGCGCACCGGCCGCCCGGCCGGCCCCGGACAACTGCAAGACGCCCTGGCCGTGTACCGGCACCTGCGCACGGTCCCCGCGCACGGCACGACGCCCGAAACCACCACCGCGGTGATGCACCGTCAGGCCATGCTCCTGCAGGCAGCCTACGCCGCAGCGACGCTCACCACCGCCGCCGACCTCGCCCTGGGACGGCGCCCCGGGCCCACCGAGACCAAGGACGGCAGCTTCTGGTACGCGGGACACAGCACGGCCCGCCTGTGGGCGCACCGGCTCACCGGGCACCTGAGCCCCCGCTCGGTGTACTTCCAAAACGCAGTACGCATCAGCCTGGCCCTGGCAGCCGCCCGTACCGTGGCCGGCGCCGACACCCTGCCCCACGGATTCTGGGCCATGCTCGCCACACTCACCCTGATCCGCACCACAGCCGCACAGACAAGCACAGTCGTACGCCAGGCCCTGGCCGGTGCACTGCTGGGCGCCCTCGCTGCCGCCGCACTCCTGGTGTTCGCAGGAGGAAACACCACCGCCTACGCCGTGACACTGCCCGTGATCATGCTGGCCACATTCTGGATCGGGCCGACACACGGCGCCGGGTGGGCCCAGGGCCTGTTCACCCTGGTCGTGTCCACCGTCTTCGCCCAGCTCGCGCCCGCCACATGGCATCTGGCCGAGTCCCGCTTCCTCGACGTCGTCACCGGCAGCATGATCGGCCTGGCGTTCGGACTGCTCGCCTGGCCACGAGGCGCCCAGGAAGAACTGCGCCGAGACATCGCCGCCCTCCTGCACGCCATCGGCGCGACCATCACCTCGACCACATCAGCCCTGACCCAAGGCCCAGCACAGCAGAACAGCCAAACCCGGCTGCAACACACCCTGACACTCGCGGAATCCTCGTTCGCGCAGTACCAGAGCGAACCGCACCGGCCCGGCACACCAGCAACAGACTGGCAAGCAACCCTGATAACCGGGCACCACGCCCTACGCGGCTCCAGACGCCTACTGGAAACAGAAAACCCCACCACAACCAGATCACCGACCCCCGCACACCAGACAAAACTGGCCCGGGACGGCAACAAGCTGGCCAGGCAGTACGAACGAGCCGGCACCCTCCTAACAAGCACACCACCACCACCACCGTCACCACCACCACCACCACCGCCACCGCCGCCACCGCCGCCACCACCGCCACCGCCGCCACCACCGCCACCGTCGCCACCACCGCCGCCGCCGTCACCGCCGCCGTCACCGCCGTCACCGCCGCCGTCACCGCCGTCGCCGCCGTCGCCACCGCCACCGCCGTCGTCGTGCCGCCCCGGACCCGGCAGGACCACAGACACCCAGCCACACAACACCCAGCCCCCACCCGTCTACTACGACGCCGAAGCATGGCTGCAGGCACTGGCCACAGACCTGGACCACATCACCGAAACCACCACCACAGCCACAACCAAACCACCCCCCAAAAACAAAGACTGACCCAGCCACCAACACCCCCCCTCACGCCCGCCCCGACCTCACCCACCCAGCCACAGAACCAGCACCAGCACCCCCGCCACAGAACCAGCACCACGGACGCGGACGCGGAACCAACGCCGACAGCACCCCCGCAGAACCAGCACCCCCGCCACAGCCACAGAACCAGCACCACGGCCCCGGAACCGCCACCCCCGCCACGGAACCAGCACCCCGGACGCGGAACCAGCACCGGCACCCCCGCCACGGAACCAGTCCCCGGCCACAGCCACAGAACCAGCACCACGGCCCCGGAACCGCCACCCCGGACGCGGAACCAGCACCACGGCCACGGAACCAGCACCACGGCCCCGGAACCGCCACCCCGGACGCGGAACCAGCACCGGCACCCCCGCCACGGAACCAGTCCCCGGCCACGGATCCGGTACCCCGCCCGCGGACCCGGGACCAGACCGCAGGTCCCGGCAGAACGGTGACCCCGGCCCCGGGCAAGCCCGGCACGCTCACCAAAACAGTCCACACCGGATACCGCACCGGCCGCGCCGGATACCCAGGAACAGACCACCAAAGCCGCTGACACACGAATTCACCCCACGGCCAAAACACCGCACGAATTCACCCCACGGCCAAAACACCGCACGAATTCGCCCCACGGCCAAAACACCGCACGAAAGGGGACCGCAGGTCCAGGCCCCTGCCACCGGGGCGATCCCCTGCCCCCGGCCGGCTGCCCTGCGCCTGCAACGGAAAAACTGCACCATCTTGGCCGTAAGCGCATCCCTGCGGCCGCCCGGCCACCGCCGGGACCACCCGGCCACCACCACCGGGCACCTCGGCCCGCAGGCCCTCGAACAAGGCCCGCAAGACCCTAGCCGACCGGGTCCGCCCAGCGCGACACGCGGGGGACTCGGCAAACACTTAGTATGGCCGAGCAGGTGTTATAGGACACCGGGCGTGGCCCACACACGCAGTACGGCCGCCCGGGACCGGACATCCGCCACGATATGCCCCCATGCCGGAAACCCCGGCCCGATTCCGACGGGCCGGGATTTCCATGGGATACAGACGGCCCAGCTACCACCCGTCGCGGTAACTGTCGACGACACGGAAGCCGCCCACGACACCGTTGCGGACGAACACGCCCCCACGGACGAAACGAGTGAAGACACCACTGCCGCCACTTTAGGGACCGACCCTCGCGACCGGGGAACCCTTGTCACAGATCGCCCCACGGAAAACCCCAACAGTCTCCCGGCTGTCGTTACGGACATTGAAACTCCGCGAACCCAGACCACTCACCACGGTGATACAACCGTCCGTATGAGCAGAGCACGTCCGCTCGTTGAAATGAATCCGCCCCTCCCCGTAACCGTACCCACCCCCACAACCACCCCCATCACCACCACCGTAGCCACCGCCATAACCACCCCCGCAATCACCGCCCCCGCTGTCACCACCATCACCACCGCCGCCACCACCATCACCGCCGTCATCACGACCGTTGCCACCACCCCCGTAGCCACCGCCATTGCCACCCCCGTAGCCACGACCATTGCCACCGCCCACATCACCAAAGGCAACCGCGGCAGGAACGGCCTGCCGGACAAACGGAGCAACCCGGACGGCCCCGGCAGCCGAAACGTAGGTGACACCAGTGCCGGCAAGGACCACTGCACCCACCACGGCAACAGCCACGGCAACAGCCACGGCAACGGTACGCGCGCTCACATCACCACTCCCTGCCCCAAAGACACCACCGGCCGAACAACCGACCCGAGACAAACGTACCGACGACCCCAATACCCGTCATATCCGAAAAACCAAACGCGTGACCCCACAGAACCGACCGGGCGAACACACCACACCCACCACACCACCACCCGACAAACCATCAAAACACAAAACAACAAACACACCTGGCACACCATCAACCCCACCCTGAACAACACACCACAACCACCCCCATCAACCCCACCCCACCCACCACACCGAACAACCACCCCCACCACCCCAAACCCCACCCACCACCCACCCCCTGAACAACCATCACCGAAAACCCAAAAGCCTTGGAGCCGTGGGAAGATCCGCGTCACCGCACGCAACTGCCGTCCCTGGCCTTCTTACTCGCCTCCAGACAAGCTGGCGATGCGCTCGCCTTCACCGATGTCATGACGCGCCTGCGCGTTCCTCGACCGCGGGGACGGCCCCGGACCGGGCCGGTCGTGGTCCTGACCGGTAAGGCGTACTCCCCCCGCGCCATCCGCGACCATCTGCGCAAGCGCGGTATTCGCGCGGTGATCCCAATCTCGACCGACCATAAACGCCACCGCTTGCGTCGCGGCAGCTGGGGCGGCGGGCCACCGGGCTTCGACCGGGAAACCCGCAAGCAGCGCAACACCGTCGAGCGATGTATCACCGCCTGCAGCAGTGGCGAGGCATCGCCACCCGTTACGAGAAGACCGCGACCATCTGTCCGGCCGCACTCCACATCGCAGGCATCTTCCTCTGGTCTTCCCGCTGATCCGCACGAAACGGCCTAGAGGATGCCAGCTGCGCGGCCGGACTCACGCACCCTGACCCGCCCGCCCATCCGCGCGACCTCTAATATCATCTGGCGTTTCGTCGTCGGACGCCGATGCCTGCCTGGCCGTGTCCGCCGCCCAACGCCTACGACGTCCGCCGCACAGCGATGGAGTCGGGTATCGAGCAGTCGAGGAGAGGAACGTTCATGCGCGCTCGGAGCATCGGTGCGGCCGCCGCAACAGCATTGGCCCTGGTGGCTGCCCGCGACCTCGTCCAGAAGAAGCACGCACTGCTCAGAAACTTCCCCGTGATCGGGCACGCCCGGTACCTGTTGGAGACGATCGGGCCGGAGCTGCGGCAGTACGTCGTAACGTCCAACGAGGAAGAGCGCCCGTTCAGCCGTGACCAGCGCACCTGGATCTATGCGTCGGCGAAGGAAGAGAACAACTACTTCGGGTTCGGAACCGACGTAGACGTCGAGCACGTGCAAGGGCACGCGTACGTGAAGCAGCGCACGTTCGCCGGCACGCTGCCCGACCTGCACGACCCACAGGCCCCGCTGCCCTCGGCCAAGGTGCTGGGAGGCCCGCGCGGGCGCGCCAAGGCGTTCCGGCCGGCGAGCGTCGTGAACATCTCGGCGATGAGCTTCGGATCGCTGTCCGGCGCGGCCGTCACGGCGCTCAACAAGGGCGCGGCGCTGGCCGGCACGATGCAGAACACGGGCGAGGGCGGCCTCTCGCAGTACCACCGCAACGGCGGTGACCTCGTCCTCCAGATCGGGACGTCGTACTTCGGTTGCCGCAGCGAGGACGGCACCTTCAACCTCGACAAGCTCAAGGACGTGGTCGCCGGCGCCCCGGTCAAGGCGATAGAGATCAAGCTCTCCCAGGGTGCCAAGCCGGGGCTCGGTGGGATGCTGCCGGGCGCGAAGGTGACCCCCGAGATCGCCAAGATCCGCGGCATCCCGGCCGGCAAGGACTGCGCCTCCCCCTCTCGGCACACCGCGTTCCACGACGTCGACTCGATGCTCGACTTCGTGGAGCTGCTCGCTACCGAGACCGGTCTGCCGGTCGGGATCAAGAGCGCTGTGGGGGAGATGAGCTTCTGGCAGGAGCTGGCCACGCTGATGGCGCGTGGTGATCGTGGGGTCGACTTCGTGACCATCGACGGAGGCGAGGGTGGCACCGGGGCGGCCCCTCTGATCTTCACCGACTCGGTGTCGCTGCCGTTCCGGATGGGCTTCTCCCGCGTCTACAGCACGTTCGCCGAGCGGGGTCTGACCGACGACCTCACCTTCATCGGCTCCGGCAAGCTCGGCCTGCCCGAGAACGCCGCCGTCGCCTTCGCCCTGGGTGTCGACATGATCAACGTCGCCCGCGAGGCAATGCTGTCCATCGGCTGCATCCAGGCGCAGAAATGCCACACCGACAAGTGCCCCACCGGCATCGCCACCCAGGACCCGTGGCTGGTGCGCGGCGTCGACGCGCCCTCGAAGGCCACCCGGGCCGCTGTCTACCTGCGCACCCTGCGTAAGGAGCTGCTGAAGGTCTCGGGAGCTGTCGGCGTCGCCCACCCGGCACTCATCACCGCCACCGACATCGAGATCATGAACGGCGACTACGAGGCCCGCACCCTGGCGAGCGTGTACGGCTACAAGGACGGCTGGGGCGAGCTCGGCCCGGAGCTCGCCAAGGAGATCACCGCACTGCTCACCACCAATCCGACACCTCTCCAGAAGCCGGCCGGCTGATGCGTGACGAGTTGCCGGTGGGTAGCCGGGTAGCTAATGGCTCGTCACGCAGCCTTGGCCGGGTAATCAACGGTGTCAGTGATCGCGGCTACGGTTCCCGGTCATGGGGTTCTCGGGGTCTTTCATCGTGGCGCGATCTGGCCTGCCGCTGACGGAGTTGGCGGCAATACGCGCCTCGGGCTGTGTGCCGTTCTGGTGGGCACGTGATGGCGAGTGGCAGATCCTACAAGCGTGCCCTATCGCGGATCCGGACCCTTCGATCATCCGCGAGACGCGTGCTTCTGTCCTGGTCTCTCACGTGGTCGACAGCGACTTCGCGACAGTTCAGGCAGCGAGTCCCGCTGGCCTGTCATGGCAATGTGCTTTGTCGCCGAAGATGGCGCGGGGTTACGGACTGCCCGGTGAGTGGATCGGTGATTCGGTCGAAGTAGGTGAGCGAGCTGCGGCCTGGGCTGGAGGGGCTGGCCTTCAGCCGGACCCGGTGGCCCTCAGGGCTGCCCTGGTGGCTGAGTGTGATCCGCTGGCGGAGGAATTGGTCTTCGCGCTCGTTCACGCCGTAGGGTTCCGGTTCCGTGACGGGGTCGACCTGGAACCGCCAGCCGTGTAATTGGGGCGCCCGGCCGCAAACTGTGCCTTGCCGATTCACCAACCGGAGTGCTCAGCCCAGTCGCACGACCTGTGTCGGCGTTCGCGTGAAAGTACCCAGCCGGGTACACGGAAACGTCCCCAGCGGGCTGGCTGCCGGAGCGCCCGGCCCATCCGACGGCCAGCCGCCCCCGGGACAGCGGCTTCTGTCCCGCGGCCTGAAGATGCGGGTAGCCTCAGCACCTCGCCGGCGCAGATCTGTGGTGGAACGCACGGTCAGCGTGGGATCAGCAAGCCCTCTTCCGTGACCATCAGGCGTGCCTGGTAGCTGGCCGGCGAGCAGTTGCGGCCGTTGGGATAGGTGGGCTGCGGGGTGGTGCTGATCTGTCGGTTGAGCACGGTGGCGCCGCGCTGGTTCTTGAGTACCAGCGTGACGTGTATCGGCTTTCCTGGCAGGTCACTTATGATCGCGAAGCCAGGCCGGATGGAGGGCTCGGGGGTTTGGGGGGTCCTGGCTGCCGGGCTTTCTGCGGCGGTAGCGGATTCCGTGGTCATCACGGGGTTCCCTGGGGTTGCCGGTTCGTCCGGCGAGGTCTTACGCAGCTGCAGCGTGCGCTTGTGGCAGGTGTCGTCCCAGCACACGGTGAGGGCCGCGTCGGCCACCCTGTTCGCCAGTTCCGGGTGAACCTCGACCCGGATCCCGGCGGGCGCGTCTATCAGGGTGCAGAGATGGGTGTCTCCCGCGAAAACCCCGCACCCGGTCAGCAGCGTCAGAGCCGCCAGAGGTACTGCTAATCCGACGTTGTGTCGCACGCTGGCTCCTCGGCAACCGTCTGCATTTTGATCAATGGCCACTCATGCTCGCACGGCAACTGCACCGTGCCGCTCGGCTCGGACGGTCGCGTGCCATCCCCAGCCTGTTGCTGAGCCAGGGCCGCGTGAGCGGGGCCCTTTGGGCGTGGCCGGAGCGAAGTGGAAGCCATAGCCCCGCGTGGCCGGGACGTGAGCCCGGCTCGGCCGCAGCCCGCGCGTCACCCGCCGAGGCTGGGTACGTAACCATGTACCTGCCCGGGCACGTTCAGGCGTACGCCGGCAACCTGTTGTTTGTCGGTCAGCAGACTGTCTCCAAGTTCTGATCCTGGAGGTGGTTGTGAGGCGTCGACCGAGTGTGTTCGTCCGGCCGTCTCGGCCGACCACCGAACCCGACCGACTCCACCGGCTGGACGTCCATCGACGTGACCGACTCGGCGAGGTCCTCCACGAGTACGCACACGCCGCTTGACTTGCCCGGACGTAATGATCGGCACCCGCACCGACAGATCGCGGGAACCACCATCTGGCCTGTCCGGGACCGGACATGTCTGGTCTCTGCCACTCCGAAGGCCTTCCACTGACCTGCTCAGCGTCGTTTGAATGCCGATCAGGCCCAGGCACACCGAGCCTGGCGGCATTGAGGAGTCAGTACTGATGAAGCGCCCTATCCTGGCGACCCTGGCCGTCGCGTCGCTTGCGACCATGTCACTCACCGGCGCGACAGCAGCCAACGCGATCTCCCCCGCCGCGGACACCGTCGCCGTGGCCGCGCCCAACGCGGCAGCCCAGTCCGCGGACATCTCGCAACTGCGCCAGGAGTTCAACGACTACATCGCCGGCCTCGATCTCGATGCCGACACTCGGGCAGCCGCCGAGGAGGCAGGCTCATCCGACGACGCACTCGTCGCGGCCGCTGCGAAGACCCTGACCCAGGTCAAGGCAGCGCTCACCGATGCCGGCGTCGACAACGAGTGGACCTCCGGGGCCATCAACCCCGACGACTACAAGTGCTCGACCACGGACTTCCGCGAGTGGGCCCGCGGTCAGATCGCGCAGATCGACCCTGCGTCGTGGGACTGGTACCAGAACGGCTTCCTGGGTCTGTCGCCCGACCTTCTGATCCAGTACTGGACCCTGATGAAGACGCCCACCAACCCCCATGACACCGCTCTCGGACCCAACGGAGCGAACACCGACGAGCTCGCTCGCACGTTCACGAACCTCCAGCGGTTCTGGGACGTCGACACCAGCAAGGTCGGGCTCGTCTCGCTCGACGGCAAGGTCCTCGGCCCCGACGCCTCGGCCGACCGTCAGTACGTGTACGACGGCCTCGGCAAGATCAGCCCGCTCGGCGCGCTCTTCCTGAAGCTCGGCGTCGAGGGCGGTCTCAGTTCGGGCCGGCTCAACGGATTCCCGGGCGGCGTCGACAACCCGATGTTCTCGCTCAACGCGTTCGCGATCGACCCCGCCCATGCCGGTGACTCGCAGGAGATGCTCGAGACGCTCGGCATCACCCGGCGTGTGGCGATGGGACAGGGCATCCTCCAGATGTGGAACGAGCTCGGCCTCGGCCGGGTCGGCGGACGTGCGGTGATGGCCCACGAGTTCGGACATCAGGTCCAGTACTCGGACAATCTCTTCGAGACCGACATCACCAACGAGGCTGAGGCCACCCGCCGTACGGAGCTGATGGCCGATGCCCTCGGCACGTACTTCACGGTCCACAAGCGCGGCGAGTCGCTCAACAAGGCGTACACCCTGCAGGATCTCCAGACGTTCTACAACGTCGGCGACTGCAGCTTCTCCAACCCGGGGCACCACGGCACGCCCAACCAGCGCTACCGCAGCTCCGCCTGGGCTGCCGACCTCGTCAAGAGTGCCGACGACCAAGGACACATCCTCCCGAGCCTGACGGTCGCCGACTCCTTCGAGAAGGTGCTGCCCGAGCTCGTCGCTCCCGACGCACGCTGAGGGACCAAGAGGTTCCGCAGACAGGGGCTGCCGCGGCGCGCAGCAGGCATCGCCCTATCTGTGGAACCTCTGACACGGTACGTCGGCCGTCGGATCACACCCAGCCACGTCTGGCGATCTGCAGTCCCAGCTGGAAGCGGGTATCCGCTCCGAGCAGCTCCTGCAGTCGAGTGACCCGGCGGCCCACGGTGCGTTCGGACACTCCGAGCTCCCGCGCGATCGACCGGTCGGTCAGCCCGATGCTCAGCAAGCGCACGAGATGCCGGAATTCCTTCGAACCATCCAGCACGAGGCTCTCGTCGGCGAGCGGCATCGACAGCTGCCAGTAGGACTCGAACACGCTTCGCAGCCCCGCGACGAGCCGAGGATTCCGAATGTTGGCGACGTGCACCTCCTCATCGCCATCCGAGGTGACGTTGGCGGAGACCACGTCGTCGACGATGACGAGATTGATCGGAACGCCGGGAAATATCCTCACCTGTTCGCCGGCCGCCATGCACGTCTCCGCCACCTCGATCGCCTCGGGAGACTCGAGCAGTCGACTGTCGTACACGACCCTGACCTCGATCCCGCGTGCCAGCACCTCGAAGACAGCGTCCGCCGTCGCAATCGGTCGATTGTTGCGCGGAGCCATGGTCAGCGCGTCGATCCGGGTTGTCGCGGAGCTGACGAGGTCCGCGTACTCCTGCAGCGCGATCGCACCGGTCGAGATGTCGACGCCCACGTCTGCTCGCTGGGACGCGTTCCACACATCCGTCAGCTCCTCGCCGATCTCTCGGATGCGCGCTGCCAGCTGCGTGTACGACTGCGCGGCTGCCTCGAGCGGGCCACGCGGCGCCCGCGCTTCGACCATACCCTCGGCTCGCACGACGAGGCCCGAGCGCAGCAACGGCCCGAGGACGCGATCGTCCACCTCAACCAGCGGCAGCCGACCAGCGGTGGCCAGCCGCACATAGAGTGCTCGCGCATCGTCATCCAGGCCCAAGAGCACCTGGTCCGCGGGCAGACCGGGCCGAGGGACACGCACCGACGCCACCGATTCCCGAGACATGCCAACTCCCGTCGTCCCGATCCAACCTCGGCCGGTCCAGTACCGGCCGGCCAGAAGCCTATAACTGGCCCTGTTCATGAGTTTGCTGTCGACGTGGCTGGTGGCGGGAGACGAGTTCTCACCGTGACAGGCCCAGCCGTGACCCACCGGCGGGGCGTCATCGCCTGTGGGCCGGGGAGAGTCTATCGGCCGAGGAACCGGTGCCACCACGATCTTGTGTGCTAGCTGACGGGTCTGCTCCGTAGGCGGGGAATGGACGGGGCTATGTCGAGTGCGACGGGGTGTCGGCTTTCGAACACCGCGATGTCGCTGCGGAATTCGACGATAAGTGCTCCACTCCTCGCGAGATCGAGGTGGTGGATGGGTGCGGGCATGGGAAGTTCGTCCAGACAGCCCCGGGTGCGCAGATTCCACAACCGTACGGAGACGTCATCGGCGGTGACAGCGATGGGGCAACTGTTCAGCTCGGCCAGGGCAACGGCCCAGATGCTGTCACTCTTCTCCGGGATCGTGTGGCGGATTCCCCGCCGTCGCAGGTACTCGCGGACGGGGCCGTTGCTGTAGGCCTTGTCGGCAGCGGGGCCCTCTCAGTCTCTCCTGGTCACCGTGACTACCTGCGCGTTGGCGTTTTGCAGGCACACCACGAGGCGCGGCATTCTCCCGCGCCTCGTGGTCAATATTGGTCGTTACCACTTGGCGCCGCGGTGAGGCGGTCAGTACCGGGCGCCGACGGGGGCCGGAATGGCGTCGAGGTCGGCGAGGTCGGCCGGAGACAGCTCGACGTTTGCGGCGCCTGCGTTGTCGGCGAGGTACTTCGGGGTCTTGGTGCCGGGGATGGGGACGACGTGCGGGCCCTGGGCGATGAGCCAGGCGAGGGCGACCTGCGCCGGGGTGGCGTCGATCCGGTCGGCGACTTCGCGGACCTTGGCCGCGATGTCGAGGTTGGCTCGCAGGTTGTCCTGCTGAAAGCGCGGCAGACGCCGCCGTTGGTCATTTTGCGGCAGTTCGTCAAAGGAGGCGAAGCGGCCGACGAGGAAGCCGCGACCCAGAGGAGAGTACGGCAGGAGGCCGATGCCGTGCTGCTTGCAGTAGGGCAGGACCTCGGCCTGGACGTCACGGCTCCACACGGAGAACTCGGACTGCACGGTGGCGACCGGGTGCACGGCCTGGGCGCGCTGGATCTGCTCGACGCTGACCTCGGACAGGCCCAGGTAGCGGGCCTTGCCGGCCGCGACGGCCTCAGCCAGGGCACCCCAGGTCTCCTCGACCGGGACCTCGGGGTCGACGCGGTGGAGCTGGTAGAGGTCGACATGGTCGGTGCCCAGGCAGCGCAGGCTGGCGTCGATGGAGGCACGGACATGCTCGGGTCGGCCGTTGGGCTTGACCAGCGGGGAACCGCCGGGGCCGCCGGTGGGATCGATGGCCTCCAGGCCGACCTTGGTAGCGATCACCGCGCGGTCGTGCCGACCGGTCAGGGCCCGGCCGACGAGTCGCTCGTTGGTGTGGGGACCGTAGACGTCAGCGGTGTCGATCAAGGTCACGCCCAGCTCGAGGGCCTGGTGGATGACCGAGACGGAAGTGGCTTCGTCGCGCGGGGTGGCCATGTCGTAGGCGAAGCTCATCCCCATGGCGCCCAGGCCGATGACGCCGACTTCTGGTCCGTGGGTACCCAGGGTAGTGGTGCGCATGCTGTGTGTTCTGCCTTGTCGGATCGTAGCGGGTCCGCGACCGAGCCAGAGCTGGTCGACCGGTCGACTATTTGGAACGTAGGCGGCTGGGCGAGGGGCGTCAAAGGCCAAGAGGGTCTGGGCCGGGACCTGCTTCCTTGCACCTGATAGGCCCGAACTCCCAGCGCACGTCCGTGCGGTGTTGGCCCGATCGGTGTGGTGCGCCCGCGGTCTCCGCTGGGGCTGTGCGGCAGGACCTCGTGAGGCATGCGCGCTGGCGACTGGCCAGTCCCTGGGAGTCCTTGTAGCAACAGGTGGTGGTTGCGAGTCCGAGAAAGGCGAGTTGATGCGTTTGCGGGCAATGCCGACGCCGAGGCACTTTCCCCGTAACCATTTTCGCAGGTCGGGATGGTCATACACCTGCGTCAGCTATCGAAAGAGGGCTACGATCTGGTGTGCGTACAGATCCCCAGGCCGAGGTCTTGGACCGCTCGATGGGCGTCTTGGGCCCGACTCGTCTCGCACAACAGCCGAACAAGGACGTACAGGGCACCACGGTCACCATCCTCGGCGCGGTTGCGCAGCGCCGCCTCCATCCCCCGCCGGCGAAGCGATGTGTTGGGTCTCCAACGTGCATGGACATCCGTGAGAGCGCGTTCCGTGAGTTCCGAGAGCCGTTCCGCACGGGCGAGGAAATCCATGTGCCACAGATGGTTGTCGTGCGTGTACGGGTCGGCGGAGGAGCACTCGGCGTGGGCGCTTACCAACGCGATGGCCGCATCCCGATCCCGGAGCTGTTCCGCTGCTCGGGCCTGCGCGAACCACTCCACAGAACGAATATCGTGCAGAGCTGCCTCGTACAGCATCGTGTGAGTGGTCGCCGGCGAACATCCGCCAGGACCAAACCCCCACCGCCTCCTGCCAAATGCTCTCAGAACGACCTCTCACAAGGACGCCGCACGGGCTCCGCACCCACAGTCCCGTGACGCCGTGACTCCCCCAACGACCACGCCATGATGCGCCACGCCGCCCGCTTTCTCACAGCACCACCACTCACTGCACCCACGCCCGAACACCCACCCGCCTCACCACCCCACGGCACAATCCCCGTGATCTTCGGACCCCCGTTGACACCCACGCACGCCCCGGGCCCGCGCCACCCGACAGCACCTGCCCGTACGCCGACACACGATCCAACGAGACCGGCGGCACCGCTCGATGAACACACAGCCACACGCCGTGCCGCGCACTCTCACACGACCACCGACAACTGTCACCAGAGCACCAACCCCGCAGTCCCTGCCATGCACCCAAGGCCGCCCCAAAACGTGGACAGCCTCCCCCCGCAGCGCGAGGAAAGGCCATCGGTACCGCTGGACACGAACGCTACGTCACCGGGACGGGAACTCGCCCTGCCTGCCACCGGGACCGCGACCCGGCCCGTCCCCGCCCCCACGCCCGCCCTCCTTCATCGACTGCTCCTGCATACGCCGCGCCTCGTCATGCAACCTGCGGCGCTCCTTGGGATCACTCGTCCGCTCGGCACGCTCATTCAGCTCACGAACCCTGTCCTGCAACTGCTGCGCACGGCTGGCGGACTCACCTGCAACACTCATCATCACTCCTGGGAGAGGAAGGGTCGGACACCACGCAGCCAACCAGCGCCCCACCACTTACGCACCCCGGAACATCACCGAACGCAATCACCGCAGGCCAACTGAGCCTTCACCCGCCACACGGTTGCCCAGCGCCGAAACAGCCACGACAACAACCACGAGCCGCAGCGCAAGGTTCGTGTGCGTGACGAACGAAGCCAACTTCGGCCCGAATGAGCGCCAAGCAGCAGCCCAGCTCGCGTTTGCGGCTCATCCTCGGTGATCAGGAGTTCGTGAACAGTGACGGACAACCGTTGTTGCGGGCATTCCCCGGTAACCGCGCGCCCGCACAGTGGATCGTGGCAGAGGCCGGTGACACCGCACGCCCGTAGGGTGAGCGGCATGACGGGGAATGGTGTGCCGAGGGACGAGGCGGCGGAGCGCGCGGCGCTGCGAGGTGCGTTGAGCGAGTTGGACGCGCGGCTTGCCACGAACACCGAGCGCGGGCCCGGAGCACGCCACCGGTTCGCGCCCCTGGTGGAACGACTGCGGACACCGGCGGCCGCGTTCCTGCGACCGGAGCTGGAGTGTCGACTCGCCCGTCACGTCGCCATGGACGACTCCTTCGCACGGGACCGGATCGCCCATGTCCTGGCAGGCGCCTGCGGTGCGGCGGCCCTGCCCGCCCTGCTGCGCGCGAGGGTGAGCGATCGCAACGACGACGGGGACACGCTGGAGCTCGACCTCCTCGACCTGTTTTCCGCCTGGCCCGAGGCATCACTCAGGCTGGTCCTGGGCTGCGTCGCCTCGGACGATCCCGGGACGCGGCTGGTCGGCATCTGGGGTCTGAGCATCATCGACTTCGGCGGAACGAAGTACTTCGGGCCTGTCGCCGAGGCGGCGTCCGACCCTGACCCGCAGGTACGCGCCGACGTGATGAGTATTCTCGGCTCCGTCTTCGGCGTTGGGAATCCCCCGCGGGCCCTGGCCACCCTCGTCGCAGGCACCCGCGATCCCGCGCCCGAGGTCAGAGGGGCAGCCGTGGCGGCCCTCGGCTCGTCGCACGACGAGCCGGTCACCGACCTCCTGGTGGCCCGCACTGATGACACGGATCGCCGGGTCCGGTTCCGGGTCGCATGGTCCCTGGCCCGACGGCCGGGCCCACTGGTCCGCGCCGCGCTCGAACGGCTCGCGGCGGACCAGGACGCGGATGTCCGCGACGCCGCACGCGCGGTCCTGGAACTGCCGACCAGGTCTCTCTGACCCGCCATCGCCCATTGCTTCCCAGGAACTCGCGCTCGGCCCTCCGGTCGGCCGGTCAGCGGCGGCTTTTTCGAGGCGACCCTATGAGCGCGCGGACAGCGGGGTGCCGGTGGCTCGGCACGGATGGTTGGCCATGTGAACGGCTCCGAATGACGGCTCGGTCCGCAGCGCCGGTGGATGTGCGGTGTGGCGACGGCAAGGGCGATGTCCGCGCAGGTGAAAGTGGTTTGCCGACCGGGATGTCGCGTGGGTAGCGTCGCCATCTATGACCCCGACTCTGCGTACCGAGCGGCTGCTCCTGGAGCCGTACATCCCCGAGGACGAAGAGGGCTTCGTCTCTCTGTTCCAGGACACCAGGGTGTCGCAGTGGATGGGTGACGGCCCTGCTTGCGAAGCGGCGGACCGGGCCCTGTTCAGGCGGATCTTCACGAAGGTCTATGCCCAGGACCTGTTCGATGTCTGGGCCGTTCGTCGCGACGGACTCCTGGTCGGGCATGCCGAGATCAAGCGAACCGACGTCGTCGCAGGGCACGAGATCATCTACGCTCTGGCGCCGACGGCATGGGGGTCCGGCCTGGGGACCGAGCTGGCGGAGGCGATCGTTGCCTATGGCTTCGACAACCTCGGACTGACCAAGGTGCATGCCACCGTAGCTGCACCGAACGAGGCCTCGCTGACCCTGCTGGACAGAATCGGTTTCGAGCATGTCCGGGACATCAAAGAGGATGACGGGAGCATCACCCGCGTGTTGGTCCGCCGTCCGACTGTGATCGGCGAGGCGCCCCGCGCCCGACAGGGGCGGACAAACCGCTTCCTTTGAACAGCCCGCGGGCAGCCTGTCAGGCAGCGAGGGTCGAGTACTGGGTCCAGGTCCGGATGAGTGAGTCGGGGGCGAAGGCGGTCTCCGGTCGGGCGCGGGTGTTGCGCCGCGTATGCATGCGGCGACGGCGGCATTCTGCTTGTCGTGGGTGTGGTGCTCGGAGCCGTCCAGCGCGAAGTAGCACAGGGCGGCGAACTCCGATTCGATCCAGTTCAGCCACGAGCCGTGGACCGGCACGAAGACCAGCGCGACGCCGTTGTCGCAGGCCCAGGTGAGAACCTCGGTGTGCCGGTGCGGCAAGCACCGCCAGAGCCCGATGCGTACGGGCCCCCGAATGGTGTTCCAGGACATCCTGTTCGCGCTGCACACCGGGATCGTCTGGGACATCTGCCGCAGGATCTCGGCTTCGGCTCGGGCATGACCTGCTGGCGCCGCCTGGCCGAGTGGACCGAGGCCGGCGTGTTTGCCCACGGGGCCTGCAACGCCCCTGACCCCGACGACCGAACACCGGCCAAAGCCGCATCCACTACATGCACCATCAAACAGCCGGCCCTCACGAACCCGGCCCGACCGGACACCTGACAGACCCCCAGGACCCGTCCGTACCGCCACACGGGACCTGGCCAACCGGCCGCGCACCTAAAGTTGTCGAGGACTACGACGCACAGCACAACCGGGCTCCCACCGGGCACCCACCACAAACGTGGGAGCGCACCCGGCAGGAGCCCGGCCAGTTTTCAGGACCTGGCGTGGCGGTTGGCACTCGTTGAGGCGCCAAGAACCACAGGCATACCGGCAGCATCGCGCACAAGCTGCACGCCAGAACCCGGCCTGTCACCGACAGCCAGGCCCGGACCCGCAAGTTCACCGCCCCCGCGACGCGCACCCGGGCCAAGCTGGGGACGACTCGTCAAGGAACCAGCAAACCCCAGTCGGCGGATCCGTCCAGCACCGTCCGGCGAAGGCGCCCCCCAGCCCCCGGCCCGTGGCCAGACCCGGAACAAGCGGTGCACCACAGCCGACGAAACTCTGGCATACGACGGCACACGCCGCGGCTCGCTCCCGCTCCTCAACACACAGACCAACGCCGCAAGAACGGCCTCGTCGTCAACAGCCACGACCCCGCCGTCCTGCGGGCCTCCCCGCGCCGACGGCAGCAACTGCCCTGCAATCTCCCGCGGTCCACCCAGGCCGGCGCGTCCCCACCGCCCACCACCCCTGACTGCCCCCACACCAGATCCACCCTCCGGATACCCGTCCCCCGCCGGAAGCGCCAAGGCATCCCTGCGTTCCTGAATATGCTCGAACTGGCGGATGATCTCGGCCACATGAGCAGGATCCTCCAAAGATCCGGCAGCAAGTCGGCCCCTCGCCTCCAGAAGGTCCCGGTACACCGCACCGTACGTACCGCACAGCCTGATCGACTCATCACCACGATCGCTCAGACCCGTGGCATGGGGCACAACAACCACCAACGCTGCAATCCCCGACAACACCGAAATGAACACCTGTGCCGCCAACTGCGACGACCCACCGATAACTGGCCACGCCAAAAGCCCCGTGACAAGACTCAGCACCGCCGCAGCCAAAGTATAGAAACGAACCTTCCGCACCAGACGGGCCGCTTCCCACGGCATCCTCCTCGCCCAGTAGCCGGCACATTCAATACTTTCCTCAAGCCGCTGCGACACGACCGCGTCAGCCGGGTCCTTCGACTGTCTGAAAATCCTGGGAAGCAGCTTCATGACACTCTCCACACTGGAGGGAAGTCCATGAACACTGACACGTCCACCCCACACACCCCGACACCGGCACGCATATTGTCGTTTTACTAACCCGCACAGACCAACACCGACCCCCAGCCGCCACCACTCCACCCACACCGAGCCACCCCAACACCCCGAACACACCCAGTCACACAGCCCCACCACGCCTTCGTCCGGCCCCCACCGGGTTTCGGATACGGGACGCAATGGGTAACCGGCAAACCAAGCAGGCACGCCACCGCAGGTCACGTCGGCAGAACGAGACACCGCGACCAGGCGCGCCTGCCCCCAATCACAACCAGCCGCAAACCCACACCCACACAGATACAGGTGGACCAGGCATCGAACACGCCGAGAAGCGCGAAGTTCGACGGGCCAGCGGCAGTTCGTCGCTCTGGGCGTCGACCCCGCTGGGACTGGGGCGAGGGCCTGCTCGCCTCGGTGGACGGGCTGGGTTCGTGGTGCTGCAGCGGACCATCAGCGTCGGGACCTCGCCGAAGTACCACCACTTCAAGCGAGGCATCATCCGGCTGAACGCCGTGAATGGCCAGGTCGCCAAGCCCCTTCACCTCCTGCGGGTGGTGGACCCGGTCGACGGCAACTTCCGGCCGCGGATGAGCTGGCAGCTCACCGTCCAGAAGTCACGGCACAAGCTCGCCCTGGACATCTGCCACGGCAGCGCGGTCAGATCATGCAGGCGTACCGCGAGAGGCGGGAGGACCAGCTCGACGCGCTCGGTCTGGTCCTGGACGCCGCCGTGCTGTGGACCCCCCGCCATCTGGGCGCGGCAGTCGCCCATCTTCAGGCGCTGCCTGCCGATCAGCGGCAGCACGACATCCTGGACGAGGACGTTGCCCGCCCGTCCCCGCTCCGCCACACGAACTCAACGGCCTGGGCCAATTCAGCCTCCGCGCCGGCATCCCGTCCGGCGTGGGCTGCGCCCGCCAGGCGACCCGGCCACGTCCGGCCCGGACGAGGACGACGAGCAGCCGTGAGGCTGACCGGGCATCCCGAGCGCCGTGGGTGACGCGCGCGAGCTCACCCAGAACGAGGTGGACGACCTCCCGCCCATGCCCGGGCGGCGGCCGTCGCGCTCCGCCCGGACACCTGGGCTCATGGGGCCGCGCCGGGCCCTACCAGGGCAGCGGCGTCTGCCTGGGCGGTGGTGTTCGGCCCCGTGGTGGTTGTCCGGGGCCTCGTAGTGGCGCGGGCCGGCATGGTGAGCACGGCAAGGCAGCCGACGACCAGGGCGATGCCGACCGATCCCAGCAGGGGCAGGCGTTCACCGACGACGAGTACAGCCAGGACGGCCGCGACGGCGGGTTCCAAAAGGGAAAGCGTGGTCGCGGTGCTTGCCGGGACGTACGCCAGGCCCCAGCCGAACAGGACGTAGCCGATGAACATGGGCACCAGAGCCATGTAGACGCCGACCGCCGCGTTCGACCAGGAGGTGAGGAGCGGGGCGCCGGTGGCCAGCAGCACCGGCAGGAGCAGCAGCCCGCCCAGCCCGAAGACAGTACCCATGGCCGCGCCGGAGGTGACACCACTGCTGATCAGACGGTGGGCCGCCCAGGAGTACAGGGCGTAGGTGAAGCCGGCGACCAGGCCCAGACCCACACCGAGCACGGTCGTCCCCGCGGATCGGGCCCCTGGGCCGGAGTGCACGCCGGCCGCTTCGGCCGCGCACAGCAGCGCCGTGCCGGACAGGCCCAGAGCGGCGCCGATCATCCAGCGACGCGTGAGGCGGCGCCCGTCGACGACACGCTCGATCAGGGCAGAGGCGAGTGGGGCCGAGCCGATCGACACCACGGTGCCGGCGGCGACCCCGGCCAGGTGCATGGAGGTGTAGAACGCCAGGGGGTAGGCCCCCACCGCGATCGCGCCGAGCAGCACCACACCCTTCTGCGCGCGCAGCCGAGGAGCTTCCCGTCGGATACGGGGAGCGGCGATGAGGGCCTGGAGCAGTCCGCCCAGGCCCATGGCGACGGCTCCGATCGCGAGCGGCCCCACTGCCGGGGCGAAGGTCGCGGCGGTGCCCGTGGTGCCCCACAGCACCGATGCCACCAGCACGCACACCGCCCCCACGCTCACCGAGGCGGCCGCGTGTCCGGCGGGCCGCGTCACAGCCGGTCCAGCAGGTTGGCCGCCATCGCCCGGGCGTGCTCCAGACGCGTACCTGCGCCCTCCAGGCCGGCGCGTGCCATCGCGCCTTCCAGCAGGAACGACAGATGCTCCGCCACCCCGCGCGCTTCCTCGGGCCGCCCGGGCAGCAGCTCCTCAAGATGCCCCACGAGCAGGGACTCGACCTCCTCCTTGTGCCGGCGCACCAAGACACGGCCCTCGTCCCCGGCAGGCAACTCGGCGGCCGCGTTCAGCAGGCCACAGCCCCGGAAACCGTGATCGTAGGCGAAGGCGGCGTGATCGGCGTACGCGTCGAAGACGGCCAGCACCCCGCCGCGACCGTCCGCGGCCTCTTCCAGCCGCCGCCGGTACAGGCCCAGCCACTCCTCATGCCGCGCATCGAGGTAGGCCATCACCAGATCGGCCTTGGAGGAGAAGTTGTTGTAGAGGCTCATCTTCGCCACGCCCGCCTCGGCGGTGATCGTGTCGATCCCTGTCGCCGCCACGCCGTCGGCGTAGAAGCGGCGCGCTGCAGCGGCGAGCAGCCGCTCGCGCGCGGTCCCCCGCCGCCTGCTGGGGCGCGCTGCCGCCGTCCCGGTGTCGCTCATCACATTCCCTCTCTTACTAGGTAGGTCAGTCTACCTAAGAACTGGAAGGGTGTCCGCTCGGCGACCGCCCCCCTTTCTCGCAAGCGGTCCCTGTACGGAGCACGATCAAAATGGGTCGGCACGAACGGCCTGTGCCGCCGATTCGCCGTCACAAATCGTTCTCGGAAGTCGGATGGGCGTCCAGAACCTGCGCCACCCGGTGGCGGGCGAGCGGGCGGGCCCGCCAGCAGACGGGTGAGAGCTTCGGACGGCCCTTCGCGCCGCGCAGGGAGCCGCCCAGCGGGGTGTGACGATCCGGCGTGTCGACTGGCCAACTGACGTTCCGTCACATCTGATGACTTTTGCCAGTTTTTCCGATTCTGGTAGAGGAGTATCTGAATGTCACTGCACGTATCGGCCTGTCGACCCCGACCCCTTCGAAATCGGCTGACGGCGGCGGCGCTGGCCCTGGGCACAGTCGCCGCCCTCGCCGCCGCGGCACCGCCCGGGTCGAGGGAGTGGCCGCGCGGAGCCGATCACGGCTTCCGGGAGCGTGATCTCGTCTCCGATATCCCGGGCAGGGCGGAAGCGACCGACGAGAACCTGGTCAACCCCTGGGGCTTGGCCGCCGCGCGCACCGGAGAGGTGTGGGTCTCGGACAACGGCGCGGACAAGGCCACGACGTATTCGGGCGCCGTCCGCAGGAAGCCGGTCAACATCCTGGACCTGGTGGTGTCGATCCCGGAGGGCGGCGCCCCGACCGGGGTCGTGCGCAACGACACCGACGACTTCCGCTTCAGTGGCTTCGGCAGGAGTGGTGTCGCCCGGTTCCTGTTCGCGGGCGAGGACGGCGACCTCTTCGCCTGGAACCGGAACGTGAACCGGACGAACGCCGTCCGGGTCGCTCACGAGAACAGCGACGGCGAGAACGCCGTCTTCAAGGGCCTGACCCTGATCCCGGGCAAGAAGAAGGATTGCGGCGCCCACGCGCAGCACAGCAAGAGGGCCCACAACCACGGACGGTCGCGGCTACTCGTCGCCAACTTCCGTGACGCCCGCATCGACATCTTCGACAAGGACTTCAACCTCCTGCCGCCCGACGACCGGTTCCAGGACCCGAACATCCCCGACGGCTTTGCGCCGTTCGATGTCAAGAAGATCGGCTCGCGGGTCTTCGTGACCTACGCCAAGCAGGACAAGGACAAACACGACGACGTCGCTGGTGCGCACAACGGTTTCATCGACACGTTCAGCACCGAGGGCAAGCTGCTGAAGCGCTTCGCGAGCCGTGGCGTGCTCAACTCGCCCTGGGGCCTGGAACTCGCGCCCAAGAAGTTCGGCAAGTTCTCCGGCGACCTGCTCGTCGGAAACTTCGGGGACGGCCGCATCAACGTCTTCAACCCGAAGAGCGGCAAGTTCAAGGGCACGCTGCGGAACCGTAAGGGCGACGCGATCGAGATCCCCGGGCTGTGGGGGCTGCTGCGCGGCACCGACAAGTCCGGCGGCAGGGACTCCGTGTGGTTCGCCGCCGGAATCAACGATGAAGAAAACGGGCTGCTCGGCACCTTGCGCGCCGAGCGCTGACCGCCCCCTCCCAGCGCGCTACCCCACGCGCCGGGGGGCTGACAGGCTGGGGTTCCCACCGGCGTCATCGGCCGCCCCCGAAGGAGGCGGCCCGATGACCTGATCGACCGCTTCCGCCTTGCGGTCGTAGCGACTCCCCGCCTTAAGGCGAGCCGTGGTGGAGGTGCGCGCCGGGGCGTCAGGGCTTGAGGAGCGCCTTGATGGCACGGCGTTCGTCCATGGCCTTGTAGCCCTCGGCGACCTGGCCGAGAGGCAGGGTGAGGTCGAAGACCTTGCCCGGGTTGATCCGGCCGCTCAGGACACCGTCGATCAGGTCGGGCAGGTAGCGGCGCACCGGGGCGGGGCCGCCGCGCAGACCGACGTGGGAGAAGAACAGCTCCTGCCCGTCGATCGCCACCTCGTGGGGGACGCCGACAAAGCCGACGTTGCCGCCCGGCCGGGCCGCATGCAGGGCCTGCTGCATGGCCTGCGCGGTGCCGACGCACTCCAGCACCGCGTCGGCACCGATTCCGTCGGTGAGGTCCTTGATCCGGGCGATACCTTCCTCGCCACGCTCGGTGACGATGTCAGTGGCGCCGAACTCCAGGGCAAGCTGCTGGCGGGACTCGTGGCGGCTCATCGCGACGATCCGCTCCGCGCCCATTTCCTTCGCGGCAATCACCGCGCACAGCCCGACCGCTCCGTCGCCGACCACAGCGACGGTGGAACCGGGCTTGACCTCGGCGGCGTCGGCGGCCCACCAGCCGGTGCCCATGACATCGGAGACGGCCAGCAGGCCGGGCCAGAACTCCTCGGCGGGGTGCTCGTCGGTGGCGACCAGGGTGCCCTGGGCATGGGGGATGCGCACGTACTCGGCCTGGCAGGTGCTCATGAACTCGCGGTTGAGACAGTTGGACTGGAAGCCGTTGCGGCAGTTGGCGCAGGTGTTGTCCGAGGTGGCGAACGAGCCGACGACGAACTGACCCGGCTTGACCGCGGTGACCTCGCTGCCGACCTCCTCCACGAAGCCGACGTACTCATGCCCCATCGGGTGCGCCTCGTCGGTCAGGTCCAGGCCGCGGTAGGGCCACAGGTCGGAGCCGCATACACAGGTGACGGCCGTGCGAATGATCGCGTCCGTCGGTTGGAGGATCTTCGGATCGTCAAGGGTCTCGAAGCGCACATCGCCGGGGGCGTGGATCACTGCTCCGCGCATGAGGGGTTCCTTACGTACTGAGGGGCGGGTCTCTGATGCGGCCCTGTGGGGCCGCTTGTGCCCGTGTGCGGTTGCATACCGGGCGTACGAGAACGCACCGCTGTCATCGGCGCGCGTCTCGGACGGGCACACCCGACGTCCGGCGCCGTAACGTCGGGGCCGGGAGTGCCACCTCATCCAGGTAACCGGCTTTCCGCGCGGGCAGCGAGTTACCAGCGAGGGGTGTACTGCCCGTACATCCCTCCCATGGCGTGCGGCACGTACGGTCGAGGGGTGGACAACCGTGAAGAGGTCCGCGAGTTCCTCACCTCGCGGCGAGCAAAGATCGCCCCGGAACAGGCCGGGCTGCCCGTCGGCTCCCGGCGCCGTGTACCGGGGCTGCGCAGGAGCGAGGTCGCGGCTCTGGCCGACGTCAGCGTCGAGTACTACGCGAAACTCGAACGCGGCAACCTCGTCGGCGTCTCCCCGGCCGTACTCGAGGCCGTCGCCCGCGCGCTCCAGCTGGACGACGCCGAGCGCGCCCATCTGCTGCACCTGGCCCAGGCCGCCGACGGCTCCGACGCCCTCACCCGCCCCTGGCGCCGGACCACCCGGCAGTGGACACCGCACCGCAGCCTGCAGTGGACCCTGGACGCGATCACCGCAGGGCCCGCGTTCGTCCGCAATGCCCGTATGGACCTACTGGCCGCCAACGAGCTGGCCCGCGCCTTCTACTGCGATCTCTACGCCGTCCCCCACAACCAGGCGAACCTCGCCCGTTTCAACTTCCTCGACCCCGCCTCCCGGCGCTTCTACCCCGACTGGGACACCTTCGCCGACATCGCGGTGGCCATCTTGCGCACCGAGGCCGGCCGCAACCCGCACGACAAGGACCTGCACGACCTCGTCGGCGAACTGTCCACCCGCAGCGAGGAGTTCCGCACCCGCTGGGGCGCCCACAACGTGCGCCACCACGGCACCGGGGTCAAACGGTTCCACCACTCGGCCGTCGGCGAACTCACCCTGGCCTACGAGGGCCTGGAGATGGCCGCCGCACCCGGCCACACCCTCACCATCTACACCGCCGAACCCGGGTCGCCCTCCGAGGAACGGCTGCGCCTGCTCGCCTCCTGGGCCGCCACCCAAGAGGCCCACTCGCCCACGCAACAATCCACAACAAGCTGACGCCTTCGACGACTGGCCCGCAGACGGGGCGGCCGAGAGGAAATAACGCTTGCTTCAGCGGCCACGAACGCAAGGAGACACTTCCATGCAAGGAGCAGTCATGCATGCTGCCGGAGTGCGGCTCTGTCGATCCGGCCCGGGACGTGCTCGTCTTGGCGACGGCATCAGCGTCCGGCTGGGAGCCTGGTTGCGAAATCCTCGAACCAGGACAGCATCTCGGGATGGGTGATGGCTCCCTCAGCACTCACATCAGCGGCACGAGCGCCCTGCATGATGCGCTTGACGGGGACCTCCAGCTTCTTCCCGGTCAGGGTGCGTGGCACGGCAGTTATCGGAACGATGACATCCGGAACGTGCCGCGGCGAAAGCTCTCCCTTGATCGACACGGCGATGCTGTTCCGGAGCGTATCGTCGAGGGTTGTCCCTTCGGCGAGGACGACGAAGAGCGGCATGAAGTACTGGCCATCGGGCAGTTCGGCGCCAATGACCACACTGTCCGCGATCTGAGGGAGCTGCTCGACGACGGCGTAGATGTCGGCGGACCCCATGCGCACGCCCATGCGGTTGAGTGTCGAGTCCGACCGGCCGGCCACCACGACGGACAGGTCCGGCTCGACTGTGACCCAGTCGCCGTGCCGCCAGATCCCGGGGTAGACGTCGAAGTAACTCGCCAGGTAGCGCTGGTTCTCAGGGTCGTTGACAAAGTGCAAGGGCATTGAGGGAAGTGGTGCCGTCACCACCAGCTCCCCCTGCTCCCCCACGAGCGGCTGTCCCGAGAAATCCCACGCGGCGAGCGCAACACCGAGTGCGGGGCACTGGATCCGGCCGAGCCGGACCGGCAGGACCGGAGAACCTCCGGCAAGGGCCGAGCAGATGTCGGTTCCTCCGCAGATCGACTGCAGCCATACGTCGGGGGTGAGACGATCGTAGACCCAGCGCCAGGTGCTCCCGGGGAGGGCTGAGCCGGTCTGCAGGATGGATCGCAGAGCGCTCAGATCGATCTCGGCTGCTGGGTGCGCGTCCGCCTTCTCCGCTGCGACCAGGTAGGCCGCTCCCATGCCAACCATCGTTGCGCGTGTCTGCTCGGCAACCTTCCAGACACCGTTGACGTCGGGGTAGGTGGGACTGCCGTCGTACAGGATGATGGTGGCTCCGTGCAGCAGGCCGCCGACCATGAAGTTCCACACCATCCAGCTGGTGGAGGTGTGGAAGAAGTAGCGGTCTTCGCTCCGGAGGTCGGCACCGAGGCCGAGGGCCTTGAGCAGTTCGACGACGATGCCGCCGTGGCCCTGCACGATGCCCTTGGGTACGCCCGTCGTACCCGATGACCACAAGATCCACAGAGGGTGGTCGGAGGGGACGTCGGCGAAGCTGAGCTCCGCCTGGTTCCGCAGCAGGAGGGACCACGTGTGCTGCGCCACCTCCGTCCGCTGCGACCACGCCGATGTGGTTGAGGACGCGTAGAGGTAGTCGACCGCGATCAGGTGCCGGACTGTGGGAAGGCCGTCCATGATCTCAGCGAGCTCCGGACGTCGGTCGAACTCCTTTCCTCCGTAGCAGTAGCCGTCGGCGGCGACGAGAACCGACGGCTGCGCCTGCTGCAGCCGCGCGAGGACGCTGGGCGTGCCGAAGTCCGGCGAGCACACCGTCCACACCGCTCCGACGGCAGCACTGGCCAGCAACGCGATCACCGCGTGTGCCGTATTGGGCAGGTAGCCGGCAACGCGGTCACCAGGTCCCACACCCATGTCGCGAAGGGACGCAGCGACAGTCGCGACCTGGCTCCTGAGCTGCTGCCACGACGTCTCCGCAGGAGCGCCGCCCTCGGCCACGGTGATCAGGGCCGGGCGTTCGTCGGTGGCATGGGCGAAGCATTGCTCGGCGAAGTTCAGCCGCGCTCCTGGGAACCAGGACGCTCCTGGCATCGACGGGTCGGCCAGGACCTCGTCGTAGCTGCTGACGGCGTCGAGACCGTAGAACTCCCACACCGCCGACCAGAAGGCGGGCACGTCGGTGGTGCTCCACCGCCACAGTTCCGTGTAGCCGGAGAAGGACAGTCCCCGCGTCGTGCTCAACCAGCGCATGAAGGCGGCAACGTTGGAGCTTTCGGCCGTCGATCGGCTCGGGGACCACAGCAGGTCGGTGTCGGTGTTCATCAGCGCCTCCAAGGCGGGGTCGTACAGGTGGGGATCAGTGCAGAGGCCGGCCGGCGGGGTGGAAGCGCCTACAGACTGCTCACATGTATCCGACGATGCGCGCTCGGTGGGTGCACGGCTCCCTCCTGCCCGAGGGCGGGCAGGAGGGAGCGTGAGGGGCACCGTC
Source organism: Streptomyces sp. NPDC057565 (assembly GCF_042801455.1). Classification (NCBI taxonomy): domain Bacteria; kingdom Bacillati; phylum Actinomycetota; class Actinomycetes; order Kitasatosporales; family Streptomycetaceae; genus Streptomyces; species Streptomyces sp. NPDC057565. The sequence continues at coordinate 85,875 of NZ_JBHVFU010000023.1, forward strand.
GTGCGTCAGTTGGGCATGTCGGACGAGGTTTGGCCGAGCTCGCGGATGATCTCCTCCGCCTGAGGCCATTCGCCATAGCCTGAGGCGGGGTTGAGGTGTCCGACTGGACCGAGGTTCTCGAGGCCACTCCCCCATGCCCGGGCGAGGTCGGTGACGCGTTCGAATCCGGCCAGGGGGTCGTTCGTGCTTGCCGCGACGATGCTGGGGAAGGGCAGAGGTGTCCGCGGGGTCGGCGTCCAGCCGTTTTCGCGCAGGTCTTCCGGGGTGAAATAGCCCTCCGGCAGCGGGGTGTCGAAGTCCGGTGGCGCTGCCAGCAGTGCGCCCTTGACGGGGCGCCGGTGTCGTTGCGCCCAGTGCACGGTGGTCATCACCCCGGCGCTGTGGGCAACCAGTACGACCGGCCCGGAGATGCCCGACAGGACCGCGTCCAGGGCGGCAACCTGGGCGTCGCAGCTGAGTCTGTCGCGTTCCAACGGCGGAATGGTACGGGCGTCGGCGATCTTGTCAGCGAGGATGGTCTGCCAGTGGTCCGGCACGTGATCGCGCAGTCCGGGGACGATCACGACTGTCGGCGGTGCAATGAGACTCACGACTGCAGCTCCAGGTTCTTGAGTGACACGTCGGGCAGCAGGCCCATGCGGCGCAGATCCTTCTCGTAGAAGACCTTGCCGATGGCGAAGGCTGCGCTGGCCGCGATCGCGATGAGCGGGACCACCCTCAGTGCGCCGAGCAGGCCCATGCGGTCCGCGACCATGCCCGTCACCGCGGGCCCCGGGGCAATCCCGAGCAGGCTGTTGGCCAGGGTGAGCGTGGCCATGGCCGTCGCCGCGATGGCGGCGGGGGTGAGGTTGGCCACCATGGCGGCCGCCGGGCCGGCCGTACCGCAGGCCACCAGAGTGCCGGCGCCGATCAGTACGAGCTGCACCGGGCCGGTAGGCAGCTGGAAGCCGACCATCAGCAGAACAAGTGAGGCGAGACTGCAGGCGATCGCGACGGACCACTTCCGGGCTGCCAGGTTCCGGCTGAGGCGGTCGGCGGCGATTCCGCACAGGATCATGCCGGTGCCACTGAGCAGCGCGAAGACTCCTGCGGTCAGCCCCGCTTTTGCGGGGGCCATCGAGTAGTAGCGGTTGAAGAAGCTCGGCATCCAGGCGAGCATCGCCATCGCGATGAACATCTGCAGTCCGCTGCCGATGTAGGCGCAGACCACGGAGACGGACGAGAACAACCTCGGCAGCAGGGTCCGCAAGGGGGCCCGCTCACCGGCCCTGGCGCTGTGCTTGTTGGAGGCCGTCCCCAGCCTCTTCTCGGTGACCAAGAGGCCGTAGACCGTGGCCAGGACCAGTCCGAAGATTCCCATCGCGCCGAAGGACCAGCGCCAGCCGTGTACCTGGGCGATGACACCGCCGGCCGACACACCCAGCACGGATCCGAAGGATCCTCCCGCGATGAACGCTGCGGAGAGCGTGGCCCGCAGGCGGATGGGGAAGACGCTGAGGACGACCGCGATGCCGACGCTGCCGTAGGCCGCCTCTCCGACGCCGACTATGAACCGGGCCGCGAACATCTCACCGAAGCTCGCGGAGACGGCGCATCCCAGGGTCGCCAGGCTCCACACCACCGCGGAGAGGACCAGGCTCCTCACCCTGCCCCAGCGATCGGCCACGAGCGACAGGGGGAAGGTGAGCAGGCCCACCATCAGAGCCACGATGCCGCTGAGGGAACCCAACTGGGCATCCGACAGCAGCCACTCCGCCTTCAGCAGCGGAAAGACCGCGTTGAGGACCTGCCGCGACATGTAGTCGGACATCAGAAGCCCGAAACTCAGCGCAAACACCAGCCAGGCATACCTGCGGGATACAGCCGGTATGGCGGGGGAGGTCCCCGGCACAGCCGTGCCGGCAGTGTGAAGTCCCATCGGCGTCACCTTTCTCGTCTCTGGTGGGGGCTCAGAAGGTTCTGTCGCCGACGATTCCGGCGCGCTCCATCTTGCGGAGGGCAGGCCAGTAGTCCTGGACGGCGTAGTGCTGTGTGGAGCGGTTGTCCCAGATGGCGAAGCTGTTCTTCTGCCAGCGCCAACGCACTTGGTACTCAGGGACGGCCGCCTGGCTGATCAGGTAGTTCAGGAGGTTGGCGGCGCCGGGCGCGTGGTCCTGGCCGAAGCGCACGTTCTCGGGCGTGTGGTAGTTCACGAAGTGTGTGGTGAAGGAGTTGACGAAGAGGATCTGCTCGCCGGTCTCCGGGTGGGTACGCACCACCGGGTGCTCCGCGTCCGGGTACTGTGCCTGCAGCCGGTGCCGCTGCTCCGTCGGCATGACGGCACCGAAGCTCGCCTCGATGCTGTGCCGTGCACCCAGACCCGCGATCTGCGTCTTGATGTGCTCGGGCAGCCTGCGGTACGCCTCGGCCATGTTGACCCAGATCGTGTCCCCGCCCACCTCGGGCGTCTCAACGCAGCGGAGCACGGCCCCCATGGGCGGGCACTCGCGCCAGGTGCCGTCGCAGTGGAGTGCGTTCTCGTAGTGCTCGGGCTTGCTGTCGAGGTCCTTGTAGATGCGGACCAGCCCAGGGTGGTCCGGGTCGCTGCCGAGCACCGGGTGGTCCTCGAGCCGACCGAAGCGCGAGGCGAAGGCGATGTGCTCGGCGCGGGTGATGTCCTGGTCCCGCAGGAACAGGACCTTGTACTGCAGCAGCAGCTGCTTGATCTCGGCGAACAGGTCGTCGTCGCGAGCGGCGTCGCCGAGGTTCACACCGGACAGTTCGGCGCCGATGGTGCAGGTCAGCGGCTCAACCTTGATGGAAGTGCGGGGAACGCCCGGGCGCACGAGGACGGGCGTGTTTCCCCTCGGGTTGATGGTCTGGTCCATGGTGCTCACTCCTCTGACGTGACGTGTGGGGCGCGGTGTGCTCAGAGAACGAAGACGGAAGATCCCGTGGTCCGTCCTGCTTCGAGATCGCGGTGTGCCTGTATCGCGTCCTGAAGGGCGTAGCGCTGGTTGATCTCGATCTTGATACGTCCGGACGCGACGTGACCGAACAGCTCGCCCGACAGGGCGTCCCGCTCGACGGGTTCGGCGATGTAGTCGGCCAGCGCGGGCCGGGTCACGAACAGCGAGCCATGGACGGCCAGTTGCATGGCGTCGAGCGGCGGCACTCCGGATGCCGTGCCGAAGCACACCAGCAAGCCGCGACGCTGCAGCGAGGCCATGGAGCCGGCGACGGTGTCCTTGCCGATGCTGTCGAAGACCACGGGGACACCCTTGCCGTCGGTCAGCTCGCGCACCCGCTCGGCCACGTCTTCGCGCCGGTAGTAGATGATGTGATCGCAGCCGTGGGCGCGGGCGATCTCGGCCTTCTCCTCGCTGGAGACCGTGCCGATCACGGTGATGCCGAGCAGCTTGGCCCACTGGGAGAAGATCAGGCCCACGCCGCCCGCCGCCGCGTGGAGCAATACGGTGTCGCCGGACTTCAGCGGGTGGATCCGACGCAGCAGATAGGCCGAGGTGAGGCCCCGCATGGTCATCGCCGCGGCGGTCTCGCAGCTGATCTCCTCCGGCAGCTTGATCAGCGAGTCCGCGGGCATGACCCGCTCCGTGCTGTAGGCCCCCAGCGGGCTGCCGGTGTAGGTCACCCGGTCGCCCTCTGCGACATGGGTGACGCCCTCACCGACGGCCTCGATCACACCTGAGGCCTCCACGCCGAGCCCCGCGGGCAGCGGGGCCGGATACAGACCGGTGCGGAAATAGGTGTCGGCGAAGTTGAGTCCGACGGCGACGTGCCGTATCCGTACCTGGCCCGGGCCCGGGTGGCCGACGGTGACCTCTTCCCACCGCATGACGTCGGTGCCACCGGTTTCGTGGAAGCGAATGGCGTGTGCCATGACTTGCTCCGTTTGCTCGTGTGTGTGTGGGGGGGTGGGGGTCGCGGGCCGACCCCGATCGGCTGGGATGGATGCCGTGTCGGCCCCGCGACCGCCCCTCGTGGGATCGGGTCAGCTCTTGGCGTCGCGGAGCATGAAGCCGCGTCGGCCGGGACGGCGGTTGGGCACCATGCCGAGCTGGGACAGGGTCTCGTCGGCGTCCGAGTACCATTGGCGGATCTTGTAGATCTCCTTGGCCTCCTGGCCCGTGGCGATCTCACGACCGAGCACGTTGGCGATCTGGACCATCTGCTCGACCTGCTCCACGGAGGACATTCGGTCGCCCTTGCGCCGCCACAGGTTGTCCTCGTTGCCCACCCGCACGTGAGCGCCCAGGGCGATGCCGATCGCGTTCATCGGCGCGACTGCGCGCATGGAGGCCTCGATGGTGAGCACGGCGCCGTCCGGGACGCGGCGGATGAACTCGATCAGGTCGGCCGGGTGACGGCCGGCGAACCCGCCCCCGATGGCCACGTAGTTGAGCACGAGCGGGCCGCTGTAGACGCCCTTGCGGATCAGCCGCTCCACCGTCTCCAGCTGTGCCATGTTCGCGAGTTGGAAGTGCGGCTGAATGTCGTTGGCGCGGAGCCGCTTGAGGTGCTCGAGGTAGAAGTCAGGCCCGGCCTCGACCACCATGTCCCGGTAGGCCTTGTAGTACGCCGGCTTGGCGATCGAAGTGCCCTCGATGTCCTCGTCGTCGAAGAGCTCGACGATGTTCATCTGGTTGGTGTTGATGGCGATCGTCACCTGGTCCGGCTTGGGGGTGATCTCGGCCAGCATGTGGCGGGTGTCGTAGCTGAGCCACTTGGCGTCGGCGCCTTCGTCCTCCGGAGCGAAGGAGATCGACCCGCCGATCTGCAGGACCATGTCCGGCACCGCCTCGCGCAGCCGGGCCATCAACTCGTTGAACATGGAGATGCGCTTCGAGCCGTGGCCGTCCAGCTCGCGCACGTGGATGTGCAGCACCGTGGCGCCGGCGTTGTAGCAGTCGACCGCCGCCTGCACGTGCTCGTCCATGCTGAGCGGGAGGTCGTCGGCGTCGCCGGGCAGCCACTCCGGCCCGTAGGGCGCGGCCTGGATGACCAGCTTCTCCTGGTTCTCCGGATACAGGGAGTCGTCGAAGAAGTGCACAGTCCATCTCCTTTGATGATGGGTCTTCACTCGCTGCACACATCGCTGCCTGCGCTGCGTGGCCTGAGGGGATCGGCGAGAAGCGGAGTGAGATTGCAGACGGGGTCCCCGGACTCGCTGGGCAGCCCGGATACGATCGATGGGTCCCGGTGGGAGATGCGGCTTCAGGCAGGGTCTCTGCTGTCCTCGTGCGGGCCGGCGGTCTCCCTTGCGGTAATGCAACGTTAACTGCCGGTTACGCCGGATGCTTAGCCGCAGGTGACATCAGACTTATCACTTGGGGACCGTCCCTCCCCGGCTGGTGTCACCCCCAAGTCGGAGGATCAGGCCGTGGCTGAGCGCTGTCCCCGGCAGCAAGTGATCGTCGCCGGTCACCCCTCCGCGGACGGCTGCTGCGTGGTCCTCCGGACGCGCCACTGCCTGGGGCTGCAACCGAACCGCTCGCTGAACCAGCGCGAGAATGCGCTCGGTGCGGAGAATCCCAGCAGCCCGGAGATCTCCGTCAACGAGCGGCGCGGGTTCGCCACGAGCTGCTCGGCGAGCTCGGCACGCGTCGCGTTGAGGAGGGAGGAGAACGTCACACCAGAGGCCGACAGGTGCCGATGGACGGTCCGTCGGTCGACGCCGAGGCTGCATGCGACCTGCTCGATCGAACAGCGACCGGTGGGGAGCAGGACTTCGATCAACTCGCGCACCCGGTCCGTCACGGTCGTGTCCCTCGACACTGCGAGCGACTCGAAATACTGCCGCGCGTACGTCCGGAGCTGCGGGTCGGACATCGGGTTGGGAGCGTTGAGATCGCTGGCGTAGAAGACGATCCCATTGAATTCCCGGTCGAATTCCACTGCGGGCCCGAAGACGCGCCGGTGGGTTCCGGTGTCCAGTGGGGCGCTGTGCGTGAAACATACGGACACAGGCTGCCACCGGCTACCGAGGAAACTACGAAGGATTTGGTGGAAAGCGCCCACGGCCAGCTCTATGGCCTGGCGGGCCGCCATGGCCTCACCGAGCTCCAGGCTCACCTTGAGGGTGGCCAGGCCACTCGCTTCGGAGAGCCGGCCGTGCAGCATCTCGTTGTACATGTGCTCATGGCGGACGAGAAGCTCGATCGCGCTGCGGGCGTCGGGCTCCTCGCGTATGACCAAGCTGATGGGGCCGAGGTTGGAGAAGCGACGGCGCTCGGCGAGGAGCAGGCCGAAGTCCTCACGATGTGAGGCCGCCGCCGAGAGCTCGAGCAGCTCGGTCACGGCCACGCCGGAGATCCATCTGTCCTGGACCGTGAGGCCGACAGGGTCCAGGCCCACGCGCTTCATCAGGGCCCGCGGGTCGATGCCGAGCGACTGGCTGAGCTCGACGTAGCTGCTCAGCGCTGCATTACGGACAAGGGGCTTCATGGGCGCACTCCAGGCTCTGTCCCCAAGTGATAAGTCACATGTCACGCCAAGTCAAGCGATGCCTCAAGTCGTGACCTAGCGTTGCACCACTGCATGGGGCTCAGCGTCTGGATTCGGCGTCCCGGCCGATCGGAAATCCGACGGAGAACACCATGGCAAACAGTCCAACTGTTGACCAGCCCTGGAAAGGGATACGGAATCCCCATGCGGATCAATGGCCTCAGGTGGAATGCCTGCACCCGATCCGCGGGGTTCGTCCACGATGAAAGGAGAGGGGTCGTTCGCACGGTTTCGGGTTCCGAGCCGGCGAAGAGCCGAATGCGACTCCGGCTGGGCGGACGCACGACCCCGGGGAGGCCACCATGACGAACGTGATCAGCGTGCTGCGCCGGTCGTACACCGGGCCGGCCGCGTGGCAAGGCCCGGACCTGGCGGGCTCCGACGAGTGGGTCCTGCGGCTCTCACCGGCACAGATCGACGAGCTCGAGGCTGCCTTGCGCACGGTGCGTGAGCGAGGCGTTCCGCTGTTGAAGGTGAGCGCCGGCGACTTTCCGCTGCCGACCTTGGCCGGGGAGCTGGAGCGCATCGCCGACGTGCTGGAGAACGGACGCGGCTTCGTACTCGTCAAACGCATTCCGGTCGAGCGTTACAGCCAGGCGAGGGCAAGCACCATTTTCTGGGGACTGTGTCAGCACCTGGGTGTCCCGGTGTCGCAGAACGCGGCGGGCCACATGCTCGGCCACGTCCGGGACACCGGTCACAGCATCGCCGCCCCCGCAACGCGCGGCTACCAGACCAGGGAGATGCTGCCGTTCCACACCGACGGATCCGACGTCCTCGGACTGTTGTACCTGCGGGCAGCCCGCTCCGGTGGACGTATCTCCGTGGTCAGCTCCGCGGCGGTCTACAACGCGCTCCTGGCGCGGCGGCCGGATCTGGTCGAGGGCCTGTACCGGACCCATTTCCTCGACCGCCGCGAGGAACACGCCCCTGGTGAGCGCCCGTACTACGCGGTTCCGCTGGCGTCCTGGTCCGGGGGAAAACTCAGCATGCGCTACAACCGCTGTTACCTCGAGTCCGCTCAGCGCTTTCCTGACGTGTCCCGCCTGGAGCGGGCGGATACGGAGCTGTTCGACCTCATCGACGAACTGGCGGTGTCCCCAGCGCTCCGACTTGACGTCGACTTCGAGGTCGGCGACCTGCTGCTGCTCAACAACCACGCGGTTCTGCATTCCCGTACGGAATATGAGGACTTCGACGAACCCGAGCAGAAGCGCCACGTGCTGCGACTGTGGCTGACCCTGCAGCAGGGGCGGGAACTGCCACCGGACTTCTGGGGAGACATGCACAGCAATGACTGCGGGCCCGGCCGCGGCGGTATCACCCCCCGCGACATGATCGCGACACACAACTCCGCGTCCCTCTGCGGCTCTTTCCGCCACCAGTGACCGCCACCAGCTCAGATCAAAGGGGAAACCGCATGGACAACCTCGCCACTCTGCTCGCGGAATCCGCCTGGGCCGAGGGCAACCGGGTCGCCATCCGCCAGGGCGATATCGTCCTGACATATGCCGAACTGAACGACACCAGTGCCCGGGTCGCCTCACTGTTGCAGGCCAAGGGTGTCCGGGCGGGCGATCGCGTCGCGTTGGTCATGCCCAACGTCACCTACTTCCCGATCGCGTATTACGGAATCCTCCGCGCAGGCGCCGTAGCAGTGCCGATGAATCCGCTGTTGAAAGCGCGTGAAATAGCCTTCACCCTCCGGGATTCCGGCTCCCGGATCGTGTTGGCGTTCCCGCTGTGCGCGGACGCGGTCGCGAAGGCCGCAGCAGAGGTCGGGGTCGACTGCCTGGTCACCGACCCGATGACCTTCGACACTCTGGTACGGGCCACCGAACCGATGCCCGAGACCGTCGACCGGGCGGCGAACGACACTGCTGTGATCCTCTATACCTCGGGCACGACGGGGACCCCGAAGGGCGCCGAGCTGACTCACCGCAACCTGATGACCAACGCGACCTCCGCTGCCAAGACACTCCTCCACGTCGGGCCGAGCGACGTACTGTTCGGGGGCCTGCCGCTGTTCCACGCCTTCGGCCAGACCTGCGCCCTCAACGCCGCCGTCGCTGCGGCCGCCACCCTGACCATGCTGCCGCGGTTCGAGCCGGCCAAGGCGCTGGAGATCATGCACCGGGACGGGGTCACCGTCTTCCTGGGCGTCCCCACGATGTTCACTGCCCTGCTCCACGCCGGGATCCCCGACAGCTACGACCTCTCGAGGCTGCATCTCGCCGTCTCCGGTGGAGCTTCCCTGCCGGTCGAGGTGCTGCACACCTTCGAGCGGGAATTCGGCGTCACTGTACTGGAGGGATACGGACTCTCGGAGACGTCACCGGTCGCCGCGTTCAACCCTCCGGACCGACCACGCAAGGCCGGTTCCATCGGCGTCCCCATCCGCGGAGTCGAACTCAAACTCGTCGCGGACGACGGCACCACGGTAGGCCCGGGCGAAGTCGGTGAGATAGCGATCCGCGGCGAGAACGTGATGAAGGGCTACTGGAGCCGCCCGGATGCGACTGCGGAAGCCATCCGGGACGGGTGGTTCCACAGCGGTGATCTCGCCCGTGTCGACGAGGACGGCTACTACTTCATCGTCGACCGGAAGAAGGACCTCATCATCCGCGGTGGCTACAACGTCTACCCGCGCGAGATCGAGGAGGTGCTCTACGAACACCCGGCAGTAGCCGAAGTGGCCGTCGTCGGCGTTCCGCACGAGATCCACGGGGAGGAGGTGGCCGCCGTGGTGACCCTCCGGCCGGGTGCGCAGACCACGGTCGACCAGGTGCGCGACTACGTCAAACAGCGAGTGGCTGCCTACAAATACCCTCGGATCGTCACCTTCGCCGACGCACTGCCCAAGGGCGCAACAGGCAAGATCCTCAAGCGTGAGATCGTCGTCACGCAGCAGGCGCCCGAGGACTGAACTGATCCGTTTTCCATCTCCGCTCCGACCTCGGCCCGATCATGCTGAGCGGACCGTCTCCGGTGCTCCAGGGCCTCGTTGAGCATCGCGCGTTCGTGTATCACGCGGTAACCGGCGCCTCGCACGGAAGGACGTTGTCCAGGGCCAGGCCGTACTTCGGCCGGAACAGCGCCAGGTTCTCCTTCCCGCTCACCGGGCGGACTTGGACGTCCACTCAGTGCTGGTCGCTGTGGACAGCGGGAACCACGCCGGGCGCGAAGTGTCCAGGGTGACCCGGTAGGTCGCGGGGTCGGCGCCGACCGGCAGCCTGGTCAACGTGGGCCGCGGCGTCTCCTGGGCCACCGCGGTGGCGCTGGGCAGCTCGTCGGCCTTCACCGATCCGGCCGGCGCGGCCTGCTTGAGCGCCTTGCCCGGCGCGCCGGTATGTCAGGTACGGGCACCTCGCTGCGCTGGGGGGCCGGAAGGTCGGGCCGGTCGGACGGGTTGGGCGCGTCCGCCGAATGCGGTCGTACGGTCGGCGACGTCGGGCCGGGCAGCGGTTCGGGGATCAGGCCACGGGCCAGTGCCGCCGTCACGGCGCCGGTGCGGCTTTCGCGGGATTCGCGGGTGAGCCGTCGGCTCATCAGGTCGATCACCGCAACGCGGATCACGACCCCGGAGCATGCGGGTGAGCCGGCTTCCACTCACCGGGACGTGCCCGCTACGACCTGTCCGGCCCCAACAGCAGGTGCGGTCCCGATTCGGGCGGCCTGGAGAGGTGCGCGAGCTCCTTGCTCCTGGCCGGCTTCCGGATTGCTGGCGAGAATGGACCCGCCCCTCACCGCGGGCTGGAACGCTACGCCGAGGGGCCGAGCTCCGGCACTGACTCCTACCGTTCCTGGGCAGTGAGCAGGAGTGAGTCCTGGCTCACCGGCACGCCCCGAACGGTCTTGGGCGCACTGGTCCTCCGCTTTCGCCTCCCGGTCGGCGACGCATATCCCGTATGCGGTCCGTCCCAGGCGGGCGGAATCCCTCACGACCTGGCCATATGGGTGTGGCCAGAGGCGACGGGGAGGCCCCGAACCATCTCGCTGGTGGCGCGGGGGCCCCGACTGCTGACGCCACACCCGGCGTCCCAGATCGCACCGAGAACGTTACGCACGCCCCGCCAGGCATACCCGCAGATCGTCACGCCGTTCACTCAATCGTGGCTACCTGCGCCAAAGCAGCTTGCATGCCCAGCAGTTGTGAACCCCCGGGAGCCCGGCCCCTTCCGGTGTCGTACACCTTGCGTGCTCGGAGTCCCTCGAAGACGGCCGCGGGAGTCCGGCAAGCTGTCCGCTCGACGAGTCTGCGGCAGTCTGTATCTGGACCGACCGTGCCCGGATGATCAGGGGTGGAACAGCACGTGGCCGGCCGGGCGGGCCGCCCGTTGCGGGAGGCCGCCCGGCCGGACTTGGTGGTTACCGAACGTCGTAGGCGCGGGTGATGGTCTGGGTGACCGCGTTGCCGTTGGCGTCGGTGAGGGTGGCCTTCATCTTGACCTGCTTGCCGGAGGCGCCGGTGTGGTCGAGGATGGCCGTCCACTTGCCGTCCCGCTGCTCGGTCGGCGCCTGGGTCCAGGTGGTGCCGCCGTCGTAGGAGTAGGACAGCGTGGCCGCCGTGATCGCGCCCGGGGTGTACCCGGCGTGGCCCTCGACCGACAGGCCGACCTTGATGCCGCTCTGCGCGGGCAGGGTGTTCAGGCCGTCCACCGGGACGTCGTACGCCGGGAAGAGGATCGGCAGGCCGCGCGAGTAGACATCCGGCTCCCGGTGGGAGCGGAAGCTCCAGGTGGTGGTGACGGCGGTGGAGCGCAGCCAGTTCCGGTCCGAGGACGGGATCTTCTCCAGGTTCTGGGTGAGCTCGTACGCGGAGTCCTCGTCCGGCACCCTGAACACGTCGTACGGCCAGGCGCTGGTGGCGATCTGCTCACCATTGCGCTTCAGCCTCAGGTTGCCGAGGTCACCGAACGACCCGCCGGAGGACCAGTGATCGCCGGATCCGTCGAGCCAGAGCGCGGTCTGAATACCAATCAGGTCACCCTGTCGCTCGGCGGCCAGCATCAGGTTGCCGTCGGCGTCGCGCGCCGCGGCCGGCCGCAGGGGCCCTGCGTACCACTCCTCGGCGCTGCGCTGTCCGGCCCGGTAGGTGCGCTCTTGGTCACTCATGAACGCGGCCCACGGGAAGCTGGTCATCGCGCCGTGGTACCAGGCGTCGTCGCCGGTCGTGTAGTAGGCGGTGCGGGTGCCGGGCACGTGGACCTGGCCGAACGGGCTCACGGGAACGTAGGTGCCGCTGTTCCCGGCAGGACGCATGAACAGTGCGTCGATGTAGTCGGCCTCCTTGCCCATGCTGTTCCACGTTTCGGTGACCTGGGCCAGCTTGGAGTCCTCGGGCTTGTAGGCCTGGTCGGAGTGCAGCGGACCCTGGGTCGGGAACGACAGGTTGTACACGTAGGGCGAGCCGTCCTCGGAGCCGGTCGCACGCCAGGTGGGCCGGAACTCGAAGGTTCCGTCCTTGGCACGTCCATCGACGTCTGCGTAGAACTTCTGGACGGTGTTGCCGGAGATGAGCGATCCGGATATCTGCCAGGTGTCGTCCCACGTGCGGGCGTAGCTGAACGTGGTGTTGTTCACCGTCGAGGGTCGATCGGTGTGCAGGCTCAGTTGGTGGGCCTCGCGGGCGTCGAGAACGACAGTGGTGTCATGGGTGATCCTCAGCTGCGGCTTCGCGAGGTAGCTGACCGATTCGGGCGCGTTGTTCGCGCCGTACGTCGCCACGAAGCTGCTGAGAGCGTAGTCGCCCGGGCGCACGCTGTACTGCTGCTCGGTCGCGCCCTGGTTGTTGCGGCGCTCGCCCTTGTCGGTGTCGAGGCTGACGAGGTCCAGGGAGGAGGGGCCGGTCGCAGGCTTGCCGTTACGGTCGATGGCCTTGACCCGGAGCGTGACCGTCTCCGGCTGGACGTAGAGCGTGACGGGCACGGAGACGTGCACATCGCCGCCGGTGGCCAGGATCCGGCCGGTGACCGCACCGTACTGGGCATCCTCCAGACGGGCGGTCGGGTCGATCCGCAGCGGCACCTGAGCGGTGGCCCCCGCGGGGACCCTCACCTTGCTCTCCTCCAGCTTGACGATATTGGAGTGGACATCGCTGCCGTCGTTGCCGTGGACACCGCTGACCTTCAGGCTCAGGGTGAGGTCGCTGTCGCCGGAGTTGGTAAAGGGCACCTGCACGGTGGTGCGGTCCGCGGCGTCCTGCGGCCAGTTGTAGCTGCCGGCCTGGACGGCGGGCGCGGAGAGCACCTTCTGGTTCACCGCACCGAACACGTCGAGAACCCCACCGCCGGTCTGGTCGGCTTCTGCGACCTTGCCGCCGGTGCGGGCGGAGGAGACCAGGGCGGCCTTGATCTGCTGCGCGGTCCAGTCCGGGTGGGCCTGGCGGACGACGGCCGCGGCGCCCGCGACATGCGGGGTGGCCATGGAGGTGCCGGACATCGTTCGGTAGGCATAGACGCCGCGGCCGCCCGCGCTCGCCGCCGAGATGTCGACGCCGGGCGCCGCGATCTCGGGCTTGAGGGTGTGCGTGACGGCAACGGGACCGCGGCTGGAGAACCACGCCGTGGTGTCATCTCGATCGACGGCACCGACGGTCAGCACACTGGGCACGCACCCGGGCGAGGAGACGGTTTCGGTGCTCGAGCCGGAGTTACCGGCGGCGATGACGAACAGGGTGTGCTTGTTCTGCGAGAGCTGCTTCGTGGCCTGGGCCATCGGGTCGGTGCAGTCACCGATCCTCGGGTTGCCCAGGCTCATGGAGACGACATCGGCCTGCTGGTCGACGGCCCACTGCATACCCGCGATGATCCAGGAGTCCAGGCCGTAGCCTTGGTCGTTGAGAACCTTGCCGATGAGCAGGGAGGCACCGGGGGCGACGCCCTTCTTGCGGCCGTCACTGGCTGCTCCGGAACCGCCGACCGTGGAGGCGGTGTGGGTGCCGTGGCCCTGCCGGTCGTCGGTGGTCTTGGAGTCCGTGAAGTTCTCGGCCGCGGCGACCCGGCTCACCAGGTCCGGGTGCTCGGCGTCCACGCCCGTGTCCAGCACGGCGACCTTGGTGCCCTTGCCGTCGTAGCCGGCCGCCCAGGCCTCCGGCGCGTGCACCTGCGCGGTGGACCGGTCCAACGTGGCCTCGACCTTGCCGTCGAGCCACAGCTTCTTCAGCGTGGAGGCAGTACGTGAACGCGTGTTGGTGATGTCCTGCCAGAAGGTGGCAGCAGCGTCCTTGTCGGCTTTGAGCGCGACACCGTCCACCGCGGGGAGGCTCAGGCCACGCTCGGACCCGCGAGGGGCCACCGGCGCGCGCTCGGCAACGTTCACAGTGTTCCGGTAGGTGGCGATAAGCGGCAGCGTGTCGGTGTGTGTGTCGTCGTATCCCTGGCGGATGAGCCCAGTCACGTTGAACAGCTGCTCGTCGACCTTGCCCTCGGCGATCGCCTGAGAGGCGTCCTCCGGATAGACGTAAAGGTCCTTGCCCATCTGATACGTCTGGACCAGCGGCTGTGTGCCGTCCTCGCGGGGCAGCACGGCCGCCGAGCTGTGGCCCGACCTGTCCGTGGTCACCAGCACCTTGTCGCCGGTCACGAGCGTGACCGTCACCTGCTTGCCGCCCGATGCCGTGGTCCCGCTGCCGATGATGGGCTTCTTCCCCGAGGCACCGTCAGGCGGCGTATCCGCCGCCCCGGATGGCGTGACCGCAGTGACGGCCAGGACGGCGGCGGCCGCCGCGCCCAAGGCCATACGCATAATGGGGCGCATGAGTCTCCCTACTTGAAACCGTGAACATGCCATGTTGCGGCTGCAGCCTGGCAGACATACGGATTGCGTAGGGATGCCGCGCGTGACGGGTTTCCCGCGTGTCGGTTTTCCGTCACGCGGTCACATCTCTTGGTTCGTCGGTTCGGTGGGACTTCGGGCCTGGCAGGTGGGGGTATGCCCCGCCGGGCCGACGGTCGCAGCATGGGTGCGCGCGCCGCTGCGCCGGTAGACACCTCCAGCCCGGATCACGGCTACGCCGGCGGTGAAGCAGGAACCCGCCAGGAGTTGGCGGCCACCCTCGCACAGTGACCAGCAACACACGGAGACTCCTCGGCCCTCGGGCCGAGGAGGAAGAGGTCAGAGCCAGCCCGCACGTGCGGCGTGCCACCCGAGTTGCAGGCGCGAATCCGCTCCGGCAAGGTCCATCAGACGGCGTGTCCGTCGCTCCACGGTGCGTATGGAGAGGCCGAGTTGGGAAGCTGCCCGCCGGTCGGAGATCCCTGCCAGCAGCAGGGCGAGGACTTCCAGTTCCCCCTCGGTTGGCTGCTGATCGGCTGTCGCCTCCGCACGCACACCCGTGGTGGTGTTGTACAGCGGCCGTGCCTGGGCCCATTCCTTCTCGAAGAGATGGACCAGGGCCGTCAGCAGGCCGCTACGGTGCACCACGATGGCGCTCGGCTCGCCCCCTGAGTCCGCCATGTCCAGTGGCACCATGGCACGCTCCCGGTCCGACACGACCATCTTCAGCGGCAACGAGTCGACCAGGCGGAGCTCGAGACCCGCCATCATGGCCTCCCTCACGTCCCGCGCTACCTCGTGACCATCGAGGTAGTCCTTGGCAGCCACGACCCGGAAATCGACTCCGCGGTCCAGCGCGGAGCTCTCCGACACGTCGGCTTCCTCGCGCGGCACCGCGATGGGCGCGCCGACGAGGAAGACGAGCAACTCCCGCTGGGCGCCGCGCTGCAGTTGGTGGAACCGGTGTGCGACCTGCTCCACGCCGACGACCACCTCCACGACGCTGCCCGCAGGGTGTGCAGCCGTACTGCGGTACTGCTCGGTCAGCATCGAGAACGCGGTCTCGGCCCGGTGCAGCGCGTTGCGCTGCTCGACAAGGAGCGGGGCCAGGGCCACCGAGGGTGGTGTGAGCCGGTAGCGTGCGGGCCGGCGGCCGGCCCCGCAGTCAGCCGAGTCAGGTGCCCCGTTCCCGGCCTCGGTGGCGACCGCCACCAAGCCACGTGTCGCCAGGTCAAGCAGGATGCGGGTGGTCTCGGCCTTCTCAAGTCCGGTCTGCCGGGCGAGGTCCTGCGCAGAGGCTGTCGGGCGGGCCAGCAGTGCCGTGTAGACAGCCTCTTCGGCCGGACCCAATCCCAGTGCCTGCAGCATCCAGCTCCTCCTCGGGCGGCCATCGCGTCCGGCCCTGGTGCAGGTTGTGTGGACCGAGCGGATTCTTCTCAGCCGAACCCTATCCCGCTGTCAGGATGTCGTCATTGACTGTTTACCCGTCCTGCACTCCACCCTGGACGCCCCGGACGCGGCCTTCCAGGTGAGGGCGCTCGCGCCGGACGATGATCCGGGTGCAGTCTGCGTTGGTCCGTCCACCGTGCCGGTCAGTTGCGCCACTTCAGCGCCGGTGTCGAAGCACCATGTGATCAGCGACGCGCCCAGCACCCTCCCGGCCATCAGCCTGACCGGCGGCAACGGTTGGACTCGTACCGACCGCGAAACCGCCTCAGCCGCAGCCGGCTGCGCATCCGGGATCGGCCAACCACCTTCCGCCACACGAAAGATCAAACAGTGGCTCGCGGTCCTGGTCGTCCGCCTCTCCTACCTCACCGCAGCGGTCAGCAGCCCGGCTCTCACGCCCAGGGACACGGTTGGCTTCAGCGCCCTTCGATGTCCGCGGGTCCGCCATCCACACCGATCCACGACCGGCGTTCAGCCATCGAGCGGCTCATAGTCGAACCAGTCGAAGTGGACGGTACCGGCTGAGGCGTACATTCCGATGACCCGGCCGGTGAAACCGCCGGCGACCTCCGTGGACAGGTACCGTCCATCGAGCGTCGTGAGCTCGACGAACGTGCCGTCCGGTTCCTCTATGCCGATGGAGAGGGTGTCCGGGCCGGTACGCGCGTCGCCTACGTCCTGCGTAACGGCCACCTCGATCCTGAGGACCAGGGGCCCGGCGGGTGTCTGCTGAGACGCCACCACTGTGTGCAGAGGGCCGATGCGGGCGAGCACCCGTACCTTGCCGAACGCCGCCTCGATAGCGTAGTGGTGCTGCTCGTCGAGGCGGACGGCCAGGCCACCGCGTCCTTCCGCCGGGTCGACCAGCGTGCGTACCCGGCAGGACAGGTGCTGTTGGCGCCGGCCGATGAACGTCACGCCGAGGTCGTCGAGTGAGCTCCCACGGGCGTGCAGCGTCAGCCAGCCGGCCCGTTCCTTCGTGGTGCAGTTCTCCGCAGGGCGCTGGCGCGGCGAGACCCAGCACGGGGCCAGCTCACTGAGGTCGAAGTCGTCCCGGACCGGCGCGACGGCGCCCGGCTGAAGCGGCCACGGGGGCGCGGGCATCACGGGAGACAGGTCGCCGACGACCGGCCAGCCGTCGACCCAGCTCACCGCGGCCAGGAACGTCTCGCGGCCGAGTACGTGCCAGCCCGGGGTGCCACCGCGCGGTCGCACCCCGAGCAGCACCATCCACCACGAACCGTCGGGTGCCTGCACCAGATCCGCGTGACCGGTGTTCTGAATGGGGTAATCGGTTCCGCGGTGCGTCAGAATCGGGTTGTCCGGGCACGGCTCGAACGGGCCGGTAGGTGTGCGGCCACGAGCGATCGAAACACCATGGCCTCGCTCGGTGCCGCCTTCGGCGATGAGCAAGTACCAGTAGTCGTCGATCCGGTACAGATGCGGCGCTTCCGGAGCTTTGGCATCGTCGGTGCCGGACCAGAGCCGGCGCGGTGGACCGAACGATTCCCCGGTGTGCGGATCGATGCGAATCTGTCCGACTCCGGCATAGGTGCACCAGCAGTTGCCGTCGTCGTCCCAGGCGAGATCGGGGTCGATGCCCGGTACCCCGGGCACCCGGATCGGGTCGGACCAGGGGCCGGCCGGATCGGTGGCGGTGAACAGCAGGTTGCCGCCGTCGTGCACGTTCGTAGTGATCAGCCAGAAACGGCCGTCGTGATGGCGCAGCGTGGGCGCGTAGATCCCGCCGGAGGAGGCGGCGTCAGGCGATAGACGCAGTTGGTCAGGCCGTTCCAAGGCGTTGCCGATCTGCGTCCAGTGGACCAGGTCCCGGCTGTGGAATATGGGCACGCCGGGGAAGTACTCGAAGCTGGAGCACGCGAGGTAGTAGTCCGCGCCCACCCGGCAAATGCTCGGGTCGGGGTGGAACCCGGGGACCACGGGGTTGCTGATGGTATTGCTCGTCTGGGGCGTGCTGGACACTCTCATCGAGTCCCTTCATCGGCTGGAGCCCAAGTATCCCGATTGCCGCCGCATCTGGAGGTCGGCGTACGAGTGCACGCCGGCAGCGTCGAGGATCTGCAGCGTGGGCGGTTCCGGCTGGAGGTCGTAAGCGTGTCTCGCGGCCGGTGGCTCCACAGGCCGTGTCCTCAGCGAGCCGGCCCCGGCAACCGTGACGCTCCTGGCCGCCGACCTGTCCGAGCTGCCCAGCCGCACCCCTCAACGGGCAGCGCAGGGAGCCGAGTTCGTCTCTTGACGAATGCACCGCCGCCTGCCGCAGGGGTATGCCTCGTTGAGGCTGACCGGCGCCTGGTCCTCAACCTCGATGAGGCCGGCCACCGGGCGCTGCTGCGCGAGCACCTCGACCGCGCGGTCCCGGCGGAGCTCACCGAGGCCGCCGCGCCGGAAGCGTCCGGCTGGTGTGACGGCTGCGCGCACGTGGTCGTTGTGCCGCTCAAGCCCATCCGGCCGCCGGCCTGGCACCCCTGCCCCCACCCCACCCCGCCCCGCCCCGGACCCTCTCCCGGCGTTCGCCGACACGGCTCGCGCGATGAGCACGTGGAGCGACGAGCGGTGCGACGCAGGGCTGCCGACAGACTTCCGTTACCGTTCCTAGCCAGTGTGCGTGAGTGAGTCCTGGACCCACTGCTGCGTACTGGGCGCATCCCGAACGGTGTTGGATGCGCCGGGTTCCCGCGTTCGCGTCCCGTTCGGCGACGGCCCTCCGGGGGGGCCGGTCCGTTGCGGGTGGGCGGGTTCCCTCACGCCCCCGGTCACCTGACCCGGCCTGCGCGGTCCGATGCCCCGCACGATCGCTCCGGTCGTGCGGGGGCGGTGCCGTCCTTCCCCAAGCTCTCAACTCCGTTCGAGCAGGGGATACCCCATCCCGGATCGGGTGTCCGAGGGCGCGTCGTCCGATCGCGATACCGGCGGCATCGTGACGGGACATGGTGCGGTGCGGGGTGGCCAGTGGTTTCTGCCAGTGCTGGGCACCCCACTGGGAGGTGTAGGCCGGGTCGACCGCGACAATGCTCAGGCCGTGTTCGGCGGCCATCAACACCAGTCGGGCCTTCAGTTTCCCGGTCGGGATGCCGGAGATGAGCTGCCGGAACCGTTTGCGGCGGCCGTGCTTCTCCCGGGTTTTCTCGGTGGTGAAGTCGAGGTCTTCGATGCCGATCGCGGCGACACCGACTCGCCTGGCCCAGTGGATCAGGCGGGTCAGGGCGTGGCGGAGCTGTGCGTCGCGGTGACCGGCGGTCCCGGACAGGTCGTAGGGGAAGCGGCGCGGGTCGCCGATGGGGTTGCCGTGCCGGTCGAGCCGGTAGGCGGCGAAGTGGTCGGCGTTGGTGTCGACACCGATCATGCCCCGGGCGCGGGCGGCGGACAGCGGGATGGTCTTCACGACGGGGCGCTGCCACGAGGCCGTGAGGTACCAGCGGCCGCGCTGGGTGTCGAGGTGGATGCGGTAGGCCACGGCCCGGTTCGCGGCGATGCGGTCGGCCCACTCCTGGCCCCGGTGCGCGAAGCCGATCCGGGTGGTGAGGACGTACCGGCTGTGCCGGGCGTTGGCGAGGTGCGCGAGCGGGGCCGGCAGTCTGATGCTGACCTCGCCGTTCGGGGTGACGCGGATCGTCTCGTTCCCGAACCGCTTCCCCGACTCGCCGTCCGCCGCGATGAACCAGCGCTCCGCCTCCCACCGTTCCCGCCACTGCTCCTCGGTGAGCCCGGCCTCGGCGAGGTGGTGGCGGGTGTTGAGCAGACGTCTGCCGCCCCGCACCACCCGCACCCGCCCGGCCTGCCACTCGGCAACAGCAGCAGCATGCCGATCTTCCAGCATCGCGAGACGGCGGGACTTGTGGAACCACTCGCCCTTGGAGCGGTAGCCTCCTGCGGCCCGCTTCGTTCCGGGTTCACCGATCGGGAGGGACAGGCGGTGCCGCAGCGTTCTGATCCCGGCTGCCAGCGTCTGGATGTGTGCGGCCTGGCAGCGGCGCGCGAGCGCCCACTGATCGTGTGTGGCCTTGGTGATCGCACCGGCGATCCGCGACGACGACAGCGGCGTCAGGTCCCGCTTGCGCGCCGCCCAGCTGTCCGCGCTGTGCTCCAGACCGTCCGCGCAGCGGGCCTTGAGATCACGGGAGGCCAACGCACCCTGATGCTCACCGACCGCACGCAGCACCCTCTCGTCCCGGGAGGTGAGGTGCTTGAGCCGGTCCCGAACCGCCACCCCGCAGGGCCCCGGCACCACGAAGGGCACGGCCAACTCCCGCACACCACCCACCACATCACCCCCGCCCTCAAAGGCCAGCCACCCGCTGTCCAGCCCAACGAGCAGCAGCCACCAAGGTCACCCATTCGACCACAGAACCCCCGTTCACGCCCCCACAAACCCACCGACGGGACTCACTCCCGCTCGCCACCACTCACTTCAGCTCAGCAAACCGACAGCAGCTCACAGCCCCACAAGCTTCCGGCGGCTGCCGCGAGCAGGGTGACGAAGATGACGCGCTTCCCGAACGGGATGGACGGTCTCTGGGTGGACGGCAAGACCGGATGAAGCAACCACGCACAGAGCAGGCGCAGTTGCGGCAGCCTGCAATGGCCGCTCAAGGCCACGCTTTCTCGCGGCCGGACCCCGCCCCACTTGAACAAGCCGCCCACACAGCGGGCATCCCACCGACAACCCCCGGATCCCGGCTCGCGCGGCTTCAGCCGTCCGAGCCGCCAACCGCACCGCACCACACCAGGCAGCAGCGAACCCTCAAGGGCCGCCCCGCCATTCCCGGCCGATCAGCCCGCCGTACCAGGCGCGGTGCATCACAGAACGCAAGGGCATCCCCACACCAGGCACATTCGAGCGTTCCGACAGTGCAGCAAGGGTGCCGCCATTGTCACCGTGCGCCCCCGGGGACAGCGGGACACCCCTTAGTATGGCCAGGCCTATGCACAGGAAACCGGGTGTGCGCCGCACACGCCCACCCCGGACAGGCACCCCCAGCCGTGTGCCCCCATGCCGGAAACCCCGGCCCGATTCCGACGGGCCGGGGTTTCCATGTCATGCAGACCCTGCTCTACCACCTGTGGAAGTGGTTCCTCACCACTCCTTGTTGAAGTGGTCCCGGACCACCCGGAAGCTGCCCACGACACCGTTCTTGACGAACACGCCGCCACGGATGTGCTGACGCGTGAAGACACCGTTGCTGGTGCTCCAGGGACCGACCGTCGCAACCGGGGAACCGTTGTCGCAGGTCGCCCCGCGGAAGAACTCAACAGTCCGGCGGCTCTCGTTACGGATGTTGAAGCTCCGGGCACCCAGACCGCTCACCACCGTGATGCAGCCATCCTCACCACGAGCCGAGTACGACCGCTCGTTGATGAAGATCCGGCCCTCCTCCTTGTAGCGGAAACCACCACGCTCGTTGCCGCCACCGTAGCCGCCACCGCCGCCACCGCCGTAGCCGCCCTCATTCCCCTTGCCCTCGTTCCCCTTCCCGTTCCCGTTCCCGTTCCCGTTCCCGTTTCCGCTCCCGGTTCCGGTCCCGCCGTCACCACCCAGCGGAGCAACAGCCGGAGCAGCCTGCTGTACTGCCGGGGCAGCCGGAGCGGACCCGGAAGCCGAGGCATACGTAATGCCGGTAGTAGCCAGAACCGCTGCGCCTGCTACGGCAGCGGTTACAGCGACAGTGCGCGTGGTCATGTCACTTCTTCCTGTCTCAGAGACGCCGGCTGGGCAGCCGACCTGAGACGAACGTACTTACCACCTCACTACCTGTCATATCGGGACAGATCCACGGCATGACACCACAGGGCCGACCGGGTGTACGCACCCCACTCCCCACACACCCAGAGACAACCTGACGAACCATCAAACAATAGGACAGTAAGCCTCACTGGCACCCGATTAGCCCTTCCGGGCGACTTACCCCCACCCCCTCACCCTCTCGGCAGCACCCGACCCCAGCCCACCACCCCCCACAACACCCAAAAATCACACCCCCACCACCACCCTGAACAACCATCACTCAGCGCCCCCGCCGCCCTCACCACCCAGTGCCCCCACCACTCCGGCACCCTGAACGACCGTCACCCGCGTCCCCATCGGTACTTACGCTGAGCAAGCCCGGAAGCTCGCGTCCAAGCCCAGGGCGAGAACTGGTGCCCCTGGCGTCCCAGACCTCCCAGAAATGCGCCCAGTCGCCGACCGCCCGTCCGCTCCTGGCCGAACAGCGGACCCGGCCAGATGCCCCTGCCGGATCCTGACCCTCTACCAGGCCCTGGACCTCGCACATCGCCTCCTGGCCACCGGGGCCGGCATCTACCTCGCGTGCCGACAAAGACCTAGTAGGCGTCCCGGCCCGCGCGCAGGCTGCGGACGGTACGTTCGAGGTCGGCGATGCGGTCGGCGAGGCCGACTGCCTCGGCGCCTTCGGCATCCCGTAGTTGCAGCTCGATCTGGGCGAGCCGCTCGGTGATCTCCGCCAGCTGCTGGCCACTGCCCGCACTGGCACCCGCACCTGCGTCCCGTGCCCGCGACAGGCTGTCGCGGGCACCCCCCATGGGCTCTACCGCTCCCGCCGGGCCTACCGGCGCGGCGGGAGTCGGTTCCCCGACCAGCAGACGGCGCAGTTGCTCGGCCTGTGCGGCGAGCTGACGGTTCTTGCGGTACAGATCCAGGAAGACGTTGACCTTGGTGCGAAGCAGCCATGGGTCGAAGGGTTTGGTCAGGAAGTCGGCGGCGCCGATCGCGTACCCCCGGTAGAGGTAGTCCGTGTCGGCCTCGGTCCCGGTCAGAAAGATGATGGGCACGTCCTTGGTCTGGTCCAGACGCTTGATGTTGGCGGCGGTCTCGAAACCGTCCATGCCGGGCATCAGGACATCGAGCAGCACGACCGCGAACTCCTGGCGCAGCATCGCTTTGAGGGCCTCCTCTCCCGAGTGGGCGCGTACCAGCTGCTGGTCGAGCGAGCCGAGTACAGCCTCCAGCGCAACCAGGTTCTCCTCCATGTCGTCGACGATCAGGATGCTGGCCTTCTCCGGAGTGTTAATGGTCATATCCGCCTCGGAGGGTCTGCGCCGTCTTCTCCTGCCGGATGTGACTCTCCACCGGCTCCTGTCTCCGGTGCCGGAGGGGCGCCTTGCGGGTCGAGCAGGTCGCAGATGACCGTCAGCAGGCGGTCCACGTCCACGGGCTTGGGGACGTAGTCGGAGGCGCCGCTTTCGATCGCCTTCTCGCGGTCGCCCGGCATGGCCTTGGCCGTGAGCGCGACGATGGGCAGCCCGGCAAGACGAGGCGTGCGCCGGATAGTCCGGATCGTCTCGTAGCCGTCCATTTCGGGCATCATGATGTCCATCAGGACCAGTGACACGTCGGGAGACCGCTCGAGGACGTCGATGCCTTCGCGGCCGTTTTCGGCGTACTTCACGGTGATGCCGACGCGGCCCAGCATATGCGTGAGCGCGAAGACGTTCCGGATGTCGTCGTCGACAATCAGGATGCGGCGCCCTGCCAGCACGCGGCCGGGGCGCCCGCTCAGCCACTCCCTGAGCCGCGTCGTCTCCGGCCAGGTGTCGTCTCGGCCGTCGGCGGCCCCCGGGATTCCCTTGCCGATCAGGCTGTCCGCGTTCCCGAAGACGCCGCTCGGCGCGTAGTCTGCAGTGTCCGGCGACGGTTCGGCCTGTCCAGGGAGCGCAGCGGGGGCGGCCGGCGCAGCCACCGCGTCGGGCTCCGGGAAGACGCCGGGGTAGCGCGACGGAACGTAGAGAGTGAAGCAGGATCCGACGCCCAGTTCGCTCTCGGCGACGATCTGGCCGCCGAGCAGCCCGGCGATCTCGCGGCTGATGGACAGCCCGAGCCCGGTCCCTCCGTACTTGCGACTGGTGGTGCCGTCGGTCTGCTGGAACGCATCGAAGATCACCGACAATTTTTCGGGCGGTATGCCGGTGCCGGTGTCCTTGACCGAGAACGCGATGACGGTCTCGGCGTTCCGCAGCGACCGGTCCTCGAACTTCGTTCCCGGCACGCACTCGACGCGCAGCTCCACGCCGCCGGAGGAGGTGAACTTCACGGCGTTGGACAGCAGATTACGCAGGATCTGCTGGAGACGCTGCTCGTCCGAGACCAGCTCTCTCGGCACGTTCTCGCCGACCGTGACGTCGAAGGCGAGCCCGCGGTCGAGGGTCAGCGGGCGGAACGTGGCCTGCACGTAGTCCAGCAGCTTGACCAGGGGCAATGTCCTCGGGCGGACATCCATCCGGCCCGCCTCGATCTTCGACAGGTCGAGGATGTCGTTGATCAGCTGCAGCAGATCCGAGCCCGAGCGGTGGATGGTGGCCGCAAATTGCACCTCCTGCTCGGACAGCGTGCCATCCGGGTTGTCGGCAAGCAGGCCGGCCAGGATCAGCAGCGAGTTGAGCGGGGTGCGCAGCTCGTGCGACATGTTCGCCAGAAACTCGGACTTGTACTGCGAGGACGTGGCGAGCAGGGCTGCCTTCTCCTCCAGCGCCGCATTGGACCGCTGGAGCTCGTCCGACCGCTTGCGCAGCTCGCTGGTGAGGCGCTGGGACTCCGAGAGCAGGGACTCGGTACGGGAGTTGGCGATGATGGTGTTGATGGAGACGCCGATGGTGGTGACGAACTGGTCGATGAAGGCCAGGTGTACGTCACTGAACTTGCTGAACGAGGCCAGCTCGATCACTCCGAGCACCTGGTCCTCGAAGAGGATCGGCAGGATGACGACGCTGGCCGGAAGCGCGGCGCCTAGCCCGGAGTTGATGGTGATGTAGTCCGGTGGGACATCGGCGATGAGGATGCGCTTCTTCTCCAGAGCGGCCTGGGTGATCAGCCCGCGGCCAGGCGTCCCGGACTCGGGCAACGGGCCGCTCCCCCTGGCCGCATCGGTGCCGTAGCCGGCGATGAACTGAAGCCCCTCCCCCGGCTTGGCCGCGGCCTCGGTCAGGAAGAACGCTCCGAACTGTGCGTTCACCAATGGCGTCAGCTCGCGCAGGATCAGGTCGGCGACCTCGACGAGATCTCGGTGGCCCTGCATGAGACCGGCGATGCGAGTGAGGTTGGATTCCAGCCAGTCCTTGGCGCGGGTGGTCTCGCGGAGATTGGCCACCATGAGGTTGACGTTGTTCTTCAGCTCGGCGACCTCGCCCTGTGCCTCGACCGAGATGGCACGGGACATGTCGCCCTGGGTCACGGCGCTGGCGACCTCGGCGATAGCGCGGACCTGGCTGGTGAGGTTCGAGGCGAGTTCATTGACGCTGGTGGTGAGCCGCTTCCACGTTCCATAGACGCCCTCGACTCGGGCCTGGCCGCCCAGCTGTCCCTCGCTGCCGACCTCGCGGGCGACCCGTGTCACCTCGGAGGAGAACGAGGAGAGCGTGTCGACCATCGTGTTGATGGTGGTCTTCAGCTCCAGGATCTCGCCGCGCGCGTCCACGTCGATCTTCTTCGACAGGTCGCCCTGCGCGACGGCGGTGGCGACCTGGGCGATGTTGCGGACCTGGGAGGTCAGGTTGTCCGCCATGAAGTTGACGTTGTCGGTGAGGTCCTTCCAGACACCGGAGACCCCGCGGACCTGCGCCCGCCCGCCCAGGTTCCCCTCGGTGCCGACCTCGCGCGCGACTCGCGTCACCTCATCCGCGAACGCCCGCAGTTGCTGGACCATCGTGTTGACGGTGTCCTTCAGCTCCAGGATCTCGCCGCGCGCGTCCACGTCGATCTTCTTCGACAGGTCGCCGTTGGCGACGGCCGTGGTCACCTGGGCGATGTTGCGGACCTGCGAGGTGAGGTTCAGCGCCATGAAGTTGACGTTGTCGGTGAGGTCCTTCCAGACACCGGAAACGCCTCGGACCTGCGCCTGCCCGCCCAGGTTCCCCTCGGTGCCGACCTCGCGCGCGACTCGCGTCACCTCATCCGCGAACGCCGAGAGCTGGTCGACCATCGTGTTGATCGTCGACTTCAGCTCCAGGATCTCGCCCTTTGCCTCCACCGTGATCGTCTTGCCGAGATCACCCTGCGCGACGGCGGTGGCGACCTGGGCGATGTTGCGGACCTGCGAGGTGAGGTTGTCCGCCATGAAGTTGACGTTGTCGGTGAGGTCCTTCCACACCCCGGAGACCCCGCGGACCTGGGCTCGCCCGCCCAGGCGCCCCTCGGTGCCGACCTCGCGCGCGACTCGCGTCACCTCATCCGCGAACGCCAACAGTTGGTCGACCATCGTGTTCACGGTGCTTTTGAGCTGGAGAATTTCGCCCTGTGCGTCCACGGTGATCTTCTGGCTGAGATCGCCGTTGGCGACGGCGGTGGTCACCTGGGCGATGTTGCGGACCTGCGAGGTGAGGTTCGAGGCCATGAGGTTGACGTTGTCGGTGAGGTCCTTCCACACCCCGGAGACCCCGGGCACCTGAGCACGTCCACCCAACTGCCCTTCCGTGCCGACCTCGCGGGCGACTCGCGTCACCTCATCCGCGAACGCCCGAAGCTGGTCCACCATGGTGTTCACGGTGAGCTTCAGTTCCAACAGCTCGCCGGTCGCCTCGACCGTCACCTGCTGGGTCAAGTCGCCGCGCGCCACTGCCGTCGTCACCACGGCGATGTCGCGCACCTGCGCCGTCAACCGCGCTGCCATCGTGTTGACGGCCTCGGTGACGTAACGCCAGTCGCCCGACAGACCCTGCACCTTGGCCCGCCCGCCGAGCCGCCCTTCTGTCCCGACCTCTCGTGCGACACGCGTGACCTCGCCCGTGAACAGGGACAGCTGGTCGACCATGCGGTTCACCACGAGTCCCAGACGCCGTAGGTCACCGCGGAGTTGACGGTTGCCGTCGTGCATGTCCACCCGCTGCGTCAGATCGCCGGCAGCAACCGCGTCCAGCACGCGTGTCGCTTTCGCCACCGGGGCCACCAGCGCCTCCACGAGCTGGTTCGCTGCGTCCACGCTCGTCGCCCATGCCCCTTGCCCGGGGCTCGCCGCGATCCGCTCGTCCAGTCTGCCCTGCCGCACAACCTCGCGGCGCACGCGCTGGAGTTCCGCGGCCAGATGGGCATTTCGCGCGCTGACCTGGTTGAACACCCCTGCCATCTCGGCCAGGACACCTTCGTCTGCACCCTGCACACGTACGGTGAAGTCGCCATCGCACAACGAATTCAACGCTGCGAGAAGTGGACGCAGTTCAGCCGTGCGCACCCACTGCCCGTCCGGGGAGGAGCCCGGCCGGGCCACGCGTTCCGGGGAATCGGGGGATTCCGGGGAATGAGGGGCGGGGGAAACGGCATCGGAGGGCGGGTCGAGTGCCATGGCAGCTCACGCTCAGGCTCGGGACATATAGGCACTTTGTCGTAAAATACGTTACATGATTCGGTCAGTCGTCGGAAACTCCAAGGAGTCGCCCGAAGCGCCGTTGTCCTCCCACCGCGAGTTCGTCTCGCGGACGACTCTGCCTGCCGACGACTGCACGGCATCCGCCGCGCGCACCTTTGTGCGCGCGGCACTCGGCGAGTGGACCGATCCTGCGGTTCCTGACTCACCGAAGATCACCGACCGGCTCGTCGACGACGCCATGCTCCTGGTCAGCGAACTGGTCACCAACGCCGTCATGCACGCCGGTACCACGATCGAGGTCGTCTGCCGCCTCGAGACTGGCCACGGCTCACGCGCCGCTTCCCTCCTCAACGTGAATGGCCCCCTCGACGCGGACGGACCTGTCGACGTCGTCATCGAGGTGGCGGACCGCCACCCTTCCCGCACCGTGCTCGGCAGCAAGGACGCCGGGGGCGCACGGTACGGCCGTGGCCTCCAGCTCGTCCGCGCGCGGGCAGAGTCGTGGGGCGTGACGTACCGGCGCACCCAGAAGACGGTGTGGTTCCGGTTGGAGACCACGGCCGAGGAAGCCGATCCGGTCGACAGTCCTGTCGACGGCGCCACCGAGGGCGAACCGCGCACCACGGACAGCCTCGCGACCGCCCCGCCGCACGGCCGTCGCGACGACACCGCCGAGTGGGTCGACCGCGGAGGGCCTTCGTTCCTTGCCGAGGCAAGCGAGCTCCTCGCCGGCCAGCTCGACCAGGACATGGTCGCCGCCCTCGCCGGGCAACTGATCGTGCCCAGGCTCGCCGACTGGTGCGGCGTGTGGCTGAGCACCGAGAACGGCGGTCTGCGGCTCTCCCGCGTCTGGCATGCGGACGAACGGTGCATCAACGCACTACGGCGCGTGCTGGAGAAGGACCCGCCGCCCGCCAGGCTCGCCACGACGGGTATCCCCTGGCCCTGGCCGGAGAGCGTGAACACGGGCGGCTCCGCAATCGCCTTCCCCCTCGTCACGGGCGGTCACTGCCATGGCGTGCTGCTGCTCGGCCGGGCGGGACTGCTGCAGATGACCGACGGAGTCGTGCGACTCGCGGAAGATTTGGCACGGCGTGTCGCCCAGGCGGTGGCCACGGCCCGCCAGTACACCGA
Source organism: Streptomyces sp. NPDC057565 (assembly GCF_042801455.1). Taxonomy (NCBI): domain Bacteria; kingdom Bacillati; phylum Actinomycetota; class Actinomycetes; order Kitasatosporales; family Streptomycetaceae; genus Streptomyces; species Streptomyces sp. NPDC057565. Next base: position 114,068 of record NZ_JBHVFU010000023.1, read on the forward strand.
GCAGACGACCATCAGCCGAGCGCTCCAGCGCAGGCAACTGCCCGCTTCCCTCGCCAGCATCCCAGGCATGGACACGGCGATCGTCTACGAGCCGCGCGGCCACGGCCAGACCGTCGGCGGCGACTTCTACGACCTGTTCCCGCTGGGAGGGCAGCGCTGGGGCTTCCTACTCGGCGACGTGTGCGGCCACGACCCGGAGGCGATGTCCGTCACCGGCCTGGCGCGGCACCTGGTACGGATGCTGGCACGCGAGGGCCACGGCGTCGAGTCGGTGCTCGACAGGCTGAACTGCGCGATGGCGGAGGAGAGCGCCGAGGCCGCGGCGCTCGGCGGCGAGCAGGCCCGGCCCCAGTTCCTGAGCCTGCTCTACGGGGAGCTGGAGCCCGACCCCGTGGCGGGCGGCGCACACTGCAAGATCGCCTGCGCCGGGCACCCTCTGCCTCTGCGGCTGTCCGCCGACGGCTCGGTGGCGGCGATCTCGGTCCCGCAGATGCTGCTCGGGATCGACGAGGGGGCGAAGTTCCACGCCAACTCCTTCGACCTCGCACCGAGTGAGACTCTGCTGTGCGTGACCGATGGCGTGACCGAACGCCGCAGCGGGAACCGGCAGTTGGATGATGACGACGGACTTTCCGAGGTGCTGCGCCAGTGCGTGGGGCTGGGTGCCACGGCCGTCGCGGAACGCGTGCGGCAGGCGGTGCACGACTTCGACACGGGGCCGGTCGAAGACGACCTCGCGGTGCTGGTGCTAGGGGCCGTGCCGGTGCATGCGCCAGGAGCTGAACAGGTGCGGAACGGGGCATAGGACCGAACGCGGGACCACTCCCGTGGCGCTGTGCGGGGAGACGCCTGTCCGGAAGGCGCTGCGCTTCAACGGGCAGGCCAGGACTGGGGGTTGTCCCATGCCTGTCCGAGCGGCGTTGGGTGCGTCCGACGAGCCGAGGACCTTCCGCCCCGGCCGCCGCGCGGAGTGTCGACCGGCCGCAGTACCAGCCTCCGGCAGGACGGAGGCGCAGCGCCCGGACCTGCCGTGATCGCTCCAGGCCGCCTCCCCGCCGGGCCGAGCAGCGCTGTATCCCGCGCCGACGATCAGCAGGACTGGAGCAGGGACAGACGAAGCCCAGTGCACGGTAGAGCGGTTCACCGCCGTGGCGCGCGGTCCTCCGGCGTTCCGGGGCGGCAAGGTCCGTGGAGCGGTCGAGTGAGACGGCGCCCGGCACGGACGGCCTCGACTTCAGGCCTATCTGGTGACTGAAATATACAGTTAGTCCATGAATGCCCGGTTGGACCTGCTTAACAGTGTGGAAAGGGGCGTCACCGAGGGCGAGGTGCTGCGGCTCGCCCTTCAGCACGCCGTCGCCGAGCTGGACGGCCTGGGCGGGACGGTGCACCTGCGTGGTCCGATGTCGGCACTACGTCTGGTGTCGGTGGCCGGACTGCCTCCGGTCCTCGTCCGGCCGTGGGAGATCATCGACCAGGAAGACACCGCGGCTCCGGCCCGCGCGGTGCGCCAGGGTACCGGCGTGTGGACGCTCCATGCCCCCTCGGGCACCGCCCCGCCCACGTCGACCGAAGGCTGGCCCGGGACGGGCCTGGCAGCCGTACCGGTGTTCGGCAGGGAGCGCACCGTCGGCGCCCTCACCGTCGTGGCAGGTGCGTCGGGAGAGCCCACGAGGAAACAGTGGGAGTTCCTCACAGCGGTGGCCACCTGGGCGAAGGAGCGGATGATCCAGGCCCCGCCACCCACTCGCCGAGCCCGGGAGGAGCCGAGCGGCACCTTCCTGCGGCAGGCGCTCAGGGCCGTCCAGGTAGGCACCTGGGACTGGAACATCCGCACCGGCGAACTGTCCTGGGACGCTGCGGCCATGGCCATCTACGGCGCCGAGCCGGCCGACTTCACGCCCCAGGTCGAGAGCTGGATGAAGGTGGTCCACCCCGACGACCTGCCGTGGACGCTCGCCGCCGTCGAGAGGGCCATTCGCAACCACGGAGTATTCCAAGCCGAATATCGAGTACGACGCCCCGACGGCAGTTACGGCTGGACCCAGGCGCGCGCAAGGGTGGTGCTCGATGACATGGGCGAGCCCTACCGGATGATCGGGACGGCATGGGACAGCAACGAGTCCCGGTCCGCCCGCGACTCGCTCAGCCACGCCCTGCGCCATATGAGCGACGGCTTCCTTTCGGCGGACGACGACTGGCGGATCACCTTCGTCAACCTCGAGGCGGAGGGCATGCTGGGCTCCTCCGACGAGGAGCTGTTCGGCCGCGTGCTGTGGACATTGCCGGCCGTACAGCAGGTCGCCGACATGGAGGCACGGTGCCGTCAGGCCGCCGCCACGGCCACGCCCGCGGGCTTCGACGTGCAGATGCCGGAGACAGGACGCTGTTACCACCTGCGACTCGTCCCGGTGCCCGACGGGGTCACCCTGTACTTCACCGACGTCACCGAGACGCGCCGACACGAGACCGAGAGGGCCGCCGCCGAGACGGCCGCCACCGAGCGTGCCTCTCGGATCACGGAGCTGACCGCGGCACTCGCCAAGGCGACCACCTCACGGGACGTGGTCGACGCGGTAGCCCAGCGGGTGCTGCCGCCGTTCCGCGCCACCGGGCTGCTCGTGCAGGCCATCGAGGGCGACCGGGTCCACAACGTAGGAGCCGTCGGCTACCCCCGCACCTTCCTCGAACGCGTCGACGGCCGTTCGCGCATCGACACAGACCCCGTCTGGGACGCGATCTCCACTCAGGGGCCGCTGTTCGTCTCCTCGGCCCAGGAGTTCGCGGCGCGATATCCCGCCTTGGCCTACACCCCGCAGGACATCGACAAGCAGGCCTGGGCGTTCCTGCCGCTGACCGCCTCCGGGCACACCTTCGGTGTCTGCGTGATCGCGTTCGACCAGCCACGCCGCCTGGCAGACGAAGAGCGCACCTTGCTGACCGCCATCAGCGCCCTCGTCGCGCAGGCCCTGGAACGTGCGCGGCTGTACGACGCCGAGCACACCCGGTCCCAGGAGCTGCAGCGCGCCCTGCTCCCCCAGAGGCTGCCCGACCTGCCGGCGTGCACCACCGCCGCCCGCTACCTGCCCGCCGGACAGGGCATGGACGTCGGCGGCGACTGGTATGACGTCATCCCGCTCCCCGCCGGACGGGTCGCGCTCGTCGTCGGCGACGTGGTGGGCCACGGCCTCTCCGAGGCCGTCACGATGGGACGGCTGCGCACGGCCGTCCACACCCTGGCCGGTTTCGAACTGCCACCCGACGAGATCATGAGCCACCTCAACGACATCGTCAGAGGCCTCGGGAAGAACTCGTACGCCACCTGCCTGTATGCCCTGTACGACTCCACCACCGGAACGTGCTCCCTCACCCGCGCCGGCCACCCACCACCGGCAGTGCTCCACCCCGACGGCACCGTGCACTTCCCTCATCCAGTCCCGGATCCGCCCCTGGGTTCGGCAGAGCCCCCGTTCGAGACGGTGGAGCTGACGATGCCCCCGGGAAGCCTCCTCGTGCTGTACACCAATGGCCTGGTCGAATCGTCCGAGCGCGAGATCGATGAGGGCATGACCGAGCTGGCGAGCCTCTTGCGCACCAGGGACAGCGAAGACCTGGACCGGCTCTGCGAAACCCTCATCGCCGGCCTGCTCCCCGCCGGACAGCACACCAGCGACGACGCAGCCCTGCTGGTCGCCCGTGTGCACGCGCTCAGCTCCGACCAGATGGCCTCCTGGCCACTCCCGGAGGACCCCCGGGCAGCGGGCCTGGCCCGCAGGCACGTCCGGGAGCAACTGTCCACGTGGGGTCTTGACGACATGGCGACGACCACGGAGCTGCTCGCCAGCGAGCTGGTCGGAAACGTCGTACGCCACGGAAGGGGACCGCTGCAACTGCGGCTCCTACGCGGCGCCGAGCTGGTCTGCGAGGTCTCCGACGGCAGTCTGACCATGCCCAGGATCCGCCACGCGTCCGAGACGGACGAAGGCGGCCGGGGACTGCAGCTTGTCGCCGCGCTCTCCCAGCAGTGGGGCACTCGCTACACCGCGACCGGCAAGTGCATCTGGACCGCACAGCCGATGCACGAATCCGACATCCCGGATCCGCTCCTGCCGGAGTCCTGACACGCCGGGAAGTCAGGACGGTACATCCTCGGCCTGTACGGACTCCTCGAACACGTAGCGGGCAGCCCCGTGGTCACCCACTCGTCCACTGCGGTGCCGCAGCGGCGCGTACCACCAGCACCCCGGAACAGCGGTACCTGCCCACGAAAGCCGCCCGGTTGCGCCACCACACACGCAGCTGAAGACCAGCCGACAGCGAGATCCCCGCTCGTGCCGGCGCCGCTTTGGAGGACCGCCGGTCCTCGCCGAGTTCTCCCTGCCCGACGTTCCCCGCTGTCACCGCAGCCCCTGCCACTGCGACACCAGCACCGCCGAACGAGCCCAGCGCGAACTCCTGCCGCCGCTCCCGGCCTGCCAGGCGCCGCGACGGTCCTCCGCGGCCCACGGATGCCACAGACACCACACCGACGGACGGCCGTCATTTCCCGGTCTTTGCGGGAATGATGGAGCCATGGCGAACCCGACGATCCTGACTGTCGACGACGACCCGGCAGTCTCCCGGGCGGTCGCCCGCGACATCCGGCGACAGTACGGCGATCGCTACCGCATCGTGCGCGCGCTCTCCGGCCGCGATGCCCTCGAAGCACTGCGTGAGCTCAAGCTCCGTGGCGATCAGCTCGCGCTCATGCTCGCCGACTACCGCATGCCCCAGATGAACGGGATCGAGTTCCTCGAGGAAGCCATGGATCTCTTTCCGCTCGCCCGTCGCGTGCTGCTGACCGCCTACTCGGACACGGAAGCGGCCATCGACGCCATCAACGTCGTGGACCTCGACCACTACCTCCTCAAACCCTGGAGCCCGCCGGAACAGCACCTCTATCCAGTGATCGACACTCTGCTGGACCTCTGGCACGCCACACCGGATCCGGGAGACACGGAGACCCGCGTGGTCGGGCACCGCTGGTCCGCACCCTCCTTCGCCGTCCGCGACTTCCTCACCCGTAACCTCGTGCCCTATCGCTGGCTGCTGTCCGACGAGCCGGAGGGGGAGCGCCTACTGGCAGCCGCAGGGCTGTCCGCGGCCGACGTACCGCTGGTCATCACCCCGGACGGAAAGCCTCTGGTCTGTCCCACCGAGCGAGAGCTCGCCGCGCACGTCGGACTCAGCACCGTTCCGGCCTCGGATTTCTACGACCTGGTGGTGGTCGGTGGGGGGCCTGCCGGTCTGGGAGCTGCCGTCTACGGGGCCTCGGAGGGACTGCGTACGGTCCTGGTGGAACAGCAGGCGACCGGCGGGCAGGCCGGCCAGAGCAGCCGTATCGAGAACTACCTCGGCTTTCCCGACGGCGTCTCCGGTTCCCAGCTGACCGAGCGAGCGCGCCGCCAGGCGCTGAAGTTCGGGGCGGAGATTCTCAGCGCGCAGCGGGCTGTCGCGCTGGAGGTGGCGGGATCGGGCCGGGTGCTGCATCTGGGCCCGGAGAGCGCCATTGCCGCGCACACCGTGGTCCTGGCCACCGGGGTGTCCTATCGGCGCCTGGCCGCCACGGGCCTGCAGGAATTCACGGGGGCGGGCGTCTTCTACGGGTCTGCCGTCACCGAGGCGCCCAGCTGCTCCGGGGAGGATGTATACATCGTCGGCGGTGCCAACTCCGCGGGTCAGGCAGCGGTGTATTTCTCACGCTACGCACGGCGTGTTCACGTCCTCATCCGCCAAGGTGATCTGACCCGTTCGATGTCCAACTATCTGGTCGACCAGATCAACGGCATCGCCAACATCGAGATCCACCCGTGGACCGAGGTGCTCGGCGGTGCGGGCGAAGGGCACCTGCAGCAGCTGACCCTCCGCGAGAGCCGGTCCGGTGCCGTACGCACCATTGACGCGTCGTGGCTGTTCATCTTCATCGGGGCCGAGCCGCATACGGAGTGGTTGTCGGGGGTGGTCACCCGCGATGAGCGCGGATTCGTGGTGACCGGACCCGACCTGGTGACCGAAGGAAAGCGTCCTCCCGGATGGCGGTTGCCGAGAGATCCGTACCACTTGGAGTCGAGCGTCCCCGGTGTCTTCGCCGCGGGAGATGTGCGTTCCTCCTCGGTCAAACGTGTCGCATCGGCCGTCGGCGAGGGAGCCATGGCCGTCGCGCTGGTGCACCGCTATCTGGAGGCGCAGTGACCACGTCAGCACATCTGTCACCTGAGCAGTTGCGGACTCTGTTCCTGTTCGAGGAGCTCAGCGAGGAGCAGCTCGGCTGGCTGGCGGAACGCGGCCGCTCAGAACAACGGCCTGCCGGAAGCGTCGTGTACAAGGAGGGCGAGTCGGCCACGTGTTTCTTCGTGCTGCTCGGCGGGGTGATCGCGCTCAGCCGGGTACTCCACGGCGACGATGTGGAGGTCACTCGCACCGATCAGCGCGGTGTGTACAGCGGGGCGACTCGCTCGTACATCGGGGACCGCATCGAGCAGCGGTATCCGCACACCCTGCGAGCTGTCACTGACACCGAGTTCTTCGTGTTGCCCGCCGACGATTTCGCGTACGCGATCCGCACGTGGTTCCCGATGGCACTCCACCTGCTGGAGGGCTTGTTCTTCGGCACGCGAGCGGCCAATGCCATCGTCAATGAGCGCGAGCGGCTGCTGGCCCTGGCGTCACTGTCGGCAGGCCTCACGCATGAGCTGAACAATCCTGCGGCGGCAGCTGTACGGGCCACCGCGGCTCTGCGGGAGCGAGTGGCCGGTATGCGCCACAAGCTCGCCATGATCGCTGACGGCCGGCTGGACGGAACCGAGCTCCATCGTCTCGTGGAGCTGCAGGACGATGCGGTTCAACAAGCAGCTGCGGCTTCCGGTCTGCCCGCGCTGGCTGCTGCGGATGCGGAGGACGCCGTCGGCGACTGGCTCGAGGAGCATGGGGTCACGGAGGCGTGGGATCTGGCACCGACTCTGGTCGCCGCGGACATCGGCGTGCCGTGGCTGACCTCGGTGGCCGACACCATCGGCGAGGACAATCTGGGCTCCACGGTGAGGTGGCTGGCGTACACCATCGATGCGGAACTTCTGATGGGCGAGATCGATGATGCCGTGACCCGCATCTCGGGCCTGGTCGGCGCGGCAAAGCAGTACGCACAGCTGGACCGGGCGCCACAACAGACCGTGGATGTGCACACGTTGCTCGATGCCACGCTGACCATGCTGCGGGCGAAGATCCCGTCCAATGTTCTGGTGGTCAAGGACTACGACCATGAACTGCCGCCGATTTCGGCCTTCGGAGCCGAGCTCAATCAGGTATGGACCAATCTGGTCATCAACGCCGTGGACGCCATGCCTGCAGGGGGCACACTGACGATTCGGACGTGGCGGGAGGATGCCCACCTGCTCGTGGAGGTGGCCGACACCGGCGCAGGGATTCCGTCGGACATCAGACCTCGGATCTTCGAACCGTTCTTCACCACCAAACCGGTCGGTGAGGGCACTGGACTGGGGCTGGACATCTCCTACCGCATCGTGGTCAACAAACATCATGGGGACATCCGAGTCTCCTCGCAGCCGGGCGACACTCGCTTTCAGGTATGTCTGCCGATCGAACCGCAGGACGAGGGGCCCTGAGGGTGGCGCTGGGCACCCTGCCTGCTTTCGGCCAGGTATCTGCGATTCGCCACCAGGGCTTTTGGCCAACGCGGAAGGGGGCCCCTGGCCCTTAAGACCTTGGGGGAGGGCGGGCCGGGCGGCGCGACGGGGCAAAGCTTGCCGGGAGGGGCACGAGGGCGTGTGTCGGAAGTCCCGCCGTCCGCCCGAAGGGTGGGCCCGGCGGCGTCCGGTGCGTGCGGTCGCAAGGCGGAGGGTCGTCCTCGTACTGGACGTACTCGGGCGAGCCCGACAACGCAGCGAGCGTGCGTGCCAGGCGTCGCCGGGCAGGCGGGAC